>JAFAPB010000067.1 GCA_019247335.1 Candidatus Kaiserbacteria bacterium | reverse complement strand
TGAAGTTCTGCCAGCCGCCGTTCTTGCACTGATCCTTTGAGGTCGCCGTCGGGATCTCGTACGTGTACGTCGTCGAATTGATCGACGTGTTGTCGATGTCGGCGATCTGTCCCGAGGGGAATGCCCAGCCGGCATCAGCGACGAGCTGGATACCCGTGATCGGGTACGAGCCGTAGGATGCGACGACCGCAGACCACGGTTCATAGAAGGTGCCGCCGAGCTGCGAGGCATCAACGAGCGAAGCCGGGGTCACGAGGTTGCCAGAATTGGTCCACACGTTCTGCGGGCAATTCGTGTAATTCGGCGCCGCGCCAAGATACGCGAAGATATTCTTGACGCCATTTGGCGTCTGCACGTTGACCTGGAAGCGCGGAGATCCGCCGCCGCACGAGCCTGCCTCAAACTTGTAGTCCGTGCTCAAGTTGGTGAGATCAGCGACCGTGAGGGCGGCACTGCCGAGCCCGAAGTCGATGCCGCCATCCGCCTGCGTATTATCCGAGACGAGCTGCACTGCGCGAGCCGAGGCATTGCCCGGCGAGATGTAATGTGCGCTGTCGAATAGAGAATAATCAGTGGACGAGAGCGCGAACGCGACCGACGCGAGGCCGATCGTGCTCGCGGCTGCCGCTACTGCGATTAATTTTTTGTACATAAGTGATAATTTATCCATTAATTATGCGGCTCAGGGCCGCGTAACTCACGCTAAACGAACGCGGATGAATGTCGGATGATTCATGACGGAACGGCACCGTAATCACATCCCCATGTGCGGGACTTCCATGATGTCGATGAACGAGGTCGGGATGTCGAAGTGCGGGTTGTCCTTGAACATCGCGATGACCGCATCCTTATTTTCGGCTTCGATAATGCTCAAGTAATTGAGGTCGTTGGTCTCGTCCTTCGCGCCGTCCTTAGTGATGCGCGTGTTTTTGCCGAGCGGCAAGCCCTCGCCGACGAACGCTGACTTGTTTTTAGCGGTCCACGCCATCATCTTGTCCCCGAGCTCTTTGCCCTGCTTCATCATCTCCTCCTGGGAGGTGTTCTTCTTCCAGTCCGCCATCGTCTCAAGCGGCACCCGATAAATCGCAACAAATTTCGCCATATCAAAATAAATGAACTAGTAGAGCGTGCAGTATAGCAAACGCGCTTAGCGGCGCTGCAGCTTCTCGTACTCTTCCGGATACGGAATCGCGAATTTCTCGCAGAGTGCGGCGATATCAGGCATATATTTCTCGGGGTGTTTATGCACCCATTCAGCCATAAACTTGACCATGTGCTCCGCTGAAATGCAGTGGACCGTATGACCGGTAATCGTCCCCTGTCCTTTGAGAGATTCGGTCGGGTACGGAATACCGCCAACAACCTCGCCTTTTTCATCCGCAATGAAAACGTGCACGTCGACTTGCCCCTCGCCATCGTGCAGAACGAAATTCCATTCACTTGTATCATCGCGGGAAACTTCTTTGTAACCGCGCTCTTCCAAGAGAGTCCGCAGCTTCGCCGCATCTTTCTGCTCGACCGCAATGTCCAAATCGCTGTGTTCTCTCGTCTCTTTACCGAGCAGCGCATCAGTCGCCCATCCGCCGTCAATCCAAATTTTGACTTCAGCGTTTTCAAGAAGCCGATACAGATCAGCAACTTCTTTCACTCCCATCATGCCGCCATTTGTGCCCGCTTTTTGGCTTCGTACCAAAGCAGCGTGCGGTGGCCGAGGTATGGGAAGACCGCGAGAAAGACGAGGCCGATCAGTGTGAAAACCGGCGGGAAGCCGAGCATCCACATATCGAAAATCCCGGCGAGCATGAGGATTGCCGCGAGTACGGCGGAAGAGCGAAATACTTTCTCCCTCGCGAGCCAGCTTGTGGTGCATGCACCTTCGAATGCGCCGACCGCCCAGCCGAGGAAGACCAGGATGTATGCGGTCCACGGCAAGGAAGCGGTGAACGCCTGCACGGCAGCCGCGTTCATCACATCGAGACTCGCGGGTTTGGGAAAAAGCCAGTGATTGATCCACTCAAAAATCAGCATGATGACCGTCGCCACCACAAACCCCGCCACCACCGCCCCTACTTTTTTGAATGTTTGCATATAAATTTCTTATTATTTTGTTGCTACTTATACTGCTCTAATACAGCCTTGCAACTAACTGGAGATCCATTGCGCGAATCATATAGACCAGAGTCTTGCATAGTCGGATCGTGTTTACATGCCTTTACCGCTGATTGAACAGCTTGCTCCTGTTGGATTCTGTCGGAACGCGAGGCTTCTTCCGTATAGATAGTCTGAACGACACTTAGGCGATAAGTGAGTACTGCAAAAACAACAGACATCCCCGCAAAAAATATCATCGATAGATTAGCAAAGCTTTGCTCGTATTCATTTTTACTTCGTATGAAGAAAAAATCGTGCCAGTTATTTATTTCGCAATCATCGATCTTGCGAGTAAAAGGATTTATTTGGTAGGTCTTTATGGTGTCTTGTGCGTCGTCTGACAAAACATTCATGCTGATATAGCATAGGCCGTGAACATATGTCCCTACCTTCTCAATCCAAATTTTTTTCTGTTCGCCAAGATTAAGCTCTTCTAAATGGAATTCTTTATTTATTGTTGAAAAGATCTGTTGTCCGGATGCAGAGCGCCACACTATATTAGTTATTCGGGCACCTATTAAAGAAGTATTGCCTCGATTTCGGAAAACAAAGCCAATTAAAAAAGGTTTGGTTTGAACTAAGTCGGCTTCAATTAAGTAATCTAAAGGGTTGCCCCTCCGATGAATAAATTCAACTTCAATGTGATGCTCCATGTAAAACAATATTATAGCGTTTATGTGAGACTCTGCTCATTTATAAAAACGGGCGGCTGGCGATGGCGCCAGCCGCTGATTCCGCACCGTCCTCCGCGGCGCTCTATTCGAGGAATTTTCCGAGATTGCGACCATCGAGCCACTTCTTGTAGACGACGTGTGCCACCCCCGCTTCCGGGTCTTTACCGGTGAGGATGACAACGAACAGGTCGGGATGCTGTTTCGCCACCTCGGCCGCTTCGCGATGTTGCGAGATCGACATGAATGCGATCGTGCGCTTGCCACCGCTATTCGGCTCGAGGAACTGCAGCGCAGCAGCAGTGTCGGTGAAGACTTTTGCGTCGAAGGCCGGTTTCGGCTCCTCGCTGTCGCGAGAGACAGGCTGCTTCTCACGTGCAAGCGAGCGAGCAAAAGTCTCGGCGAGATTCTGGTAAGCTTCGGGGCCAGAGATGCCCCCGCCTGCGACCAGAGCAACCCGGGTGGGTGCATGTGTCATGGAAGTAACCCTCTCAAAGTTGAGTCTGCGGCCGGGAACGTTGGCCGCTGCAACCGTACGACGCGGTTATCATTTCGTCAAGTTGTATGAATTATCGCTCACGCTTGAGCGCTTTACTGCTATACTTTTTGCATGCAGATGAAATGGGTCGCGATCCTCGGACTCTGCGGTATGGTATCGAGTCTCTATTTCGCGCTCGCGAATCTCGGGACGATCGACAGCGGCAATCCTCCATACACCTTAGTACCGATACTCGGTCCTTATATCCTCGGCGGACTCGCCTACATTTTTGCCACCATGCAAATGCGTAAAGAGAGCGGGACTCGAGTCGGCGCGATATTCTCCTCGATTATCGCCATAACTCTGGTGCTCGACGGCGTTCTGATCTACGGCTTATCCGGTCCTGCCGATCCCGCAGACGCGACATTCGGTATCGTCATTGCGTACAGTATCGGATCAACACTTCTCGTCGCAGTCTTGGCATTTTTCGAAATATTCCGAATCGCGGGACGCTAATTGCGCTTTTTAAAGACCGCGCGTATTGTTTCGCCAGCTTCCAAGTGCCAAAAGGCACACAACCATTCGGAGGACACCATGTCGCGACGCGCATGGATTGTTGACGGTTACGCTCACATGGCGGGGCCGGCCGGGACTATGTTGCGCGATCACGACTTCAGGAGCGTGCAGCATATGACGACCGAGTTCGAAGCGCTGCAAGCGCTTGCGAGCGGTGCCAAACTTCCCGATCTCATCATGCTCGCATCGGATCTGCCCGACGGCCACGGTCTGAATGTGCTCAAGAGCCTGCAGAAGATGCCGACGCGCTCGGAGACGAAAGTCGTCTTCTATGCCATTGAGCACGACACGTACGCCACGCGGGAGGCGAAGGAACTCGGTGCCGACGCCGTGATGCAGACGAGGCGCTTCGATGAGGCGGTGCTCGCGAGCGCGCTCGTCGAAGCCGGGCTTCTCGCCCACTGACGAGCAAATCAATACGGAAAAGCCCCGGTCGCGAGACCGGGGCCTTCTTATTTCGCAGTGGCGAAAATTAAGCAGTGATCTTGGTTACGACCCCCGCGCCGACGGTCTTGCCGCCCTCGCGGATGGCAAAACGCATCTGCTCTTCCATAGCGATCGGAGCGACAAGCTTGACCTTGAAGGTCACGGTGTCGCCCGGCATCACCATCTCCACGCCCTCCTTGAGGGTCACCTCGCCGGTCACGTCCGTGGTGCGGATGTAGAACTGCGGCTTGTAGCCCGAGAAGAACGGAGTATGGCGGCCGCCTTCCTCCTTGGTGAGGATGTACACCTCAGCCTCGAATTCCGTGTGCGGCTTCACTGATCCCGGCTTCGCGAGGATCTGGCCGCGATGCACGTCTTCCTTCTTGGTACCGCGAAGGAGAACACCCGCGTTGTCGCCCGCCTGACCCTGCTGGAGACTTTTGTTGAACATTTCGACGCCGGTGACGGTCGTCTTGGTCGTGTCTTTCATGCCGATGATCTCGACTTCCTCGCCGACTTTGACGATGCCGCGATCGATGCGGCCCGTAACGACGGTGCCGCGGCCTTCGATCGAGAAGACGTCTTCGATAGCCATCAAGAACGGCTTGTCGAGTTCGCGGACAGGCTCGGGGATGTACTCATCGAGCGCTTTCACGAGCTCCATGACCTTGTCCGCCCATTCATTGCCCTGCTCCGGATTCTCGAGCGCCTTCAAGCCCGAGCCGCGGATGACGGGCGTCGCCTTGCCGTCGAAGCCCTGCTTATCAAGCAGATCGCGGACCTCTTCTTCGACGAGATCGATGAGGTCTTTGTCGTCGACCATGTCCACCTTGTTGAGGAAAACGACGATCTTCGGTACGCCGACCTGGCGCGCGAGCAGGATGTGCTCACGCGTCTGGGGCATGACGCCGTCGGTCGCCGCGACCACGAGGATCGCGCCGTCCATCTGGGCGGCACCGGTGATCATGTTCTTAATGTAGTCGGCGTGACCCGGCGCATCGACGTGCGCGTAGTGACGCTTCGGGGTCTCGTACTCGGAGTGCGAGAGCGAGATCGTAATACCGCGCGCCTTCTCTTCCGGCGCCTTGTCGATGTCGTCGACACCCTTCGTCTGCGCGGAGTATCCGTTGCCCGCCTTCGAGAGGACGTTGAGAATCGCCGCCGTGAGCGTCGTCTTGCCGTGATCGACGTGACCGATCGTGCCGACGTTGACGTGCGGCTTCGAACGGTTGAATTCTTCTGCTGCCATATAACAACAAAAATTATCTACTAATTTATAATTGCCAACGCTTTTGAGTGCTCCAGGATTCTTTTGTCGGGGCTTCCCTCGCTTCTTACGGGTCGCTAATCCGCACGAAGAAAATCGAGCAAAAGAATACGCACGGAGCGTGCGTGGGCACATACTACCCAGACGCGTCTTTCGCGTCAAGAATTAAACGCTAGCGTTCCTCGAATTTCGGCTGCACGAGGATGTCGACTGTTTCCGAGAGATCGAGCTGGCCCTGATAGGCGCTGCAGTGGAGTTTGTAGGTCGTCTTCTCCGTGATGGCGTTCGTCTGCACGCCGCTCGGGCCGCTCGTGAGTTCCGACCAACTCTGGCCGCCGCCCGTTACGGTGCAACTCGTCGCATTGTCGACCTGCCAGTAGAGCTTCGCCTTTTCTCCCTGATGGAGGATGTTGGGACGCGCCTGGAGGTGCCCGTTGAAATCATTGCCGGGGAACGGTACGAAATCGATCGGCGGCCACTGACACGTCGATTGTCCCGCAGTGCAGAACGAGGGCGACGCACAGGCGTTGCCGACGTTGCTCACGTTGCAGCCCGCATCCGTGTATTGGATCTGCTGGCCCGAGCATGAGTAGACAGGTGCGCACGAGACGTTGATGGTCGCCTGGCACTGCGAGTTACCGCCAGAGCCGGTGAAGGTCGCGGTGTAGGTCGTCGTCGCATTCGGCTGCACGCCGACGGAGCCGCTCGCGACGGGCGACGCCGTGAGATTGCCCGGATTGATCGTGCCGGAATTCGCATTCGAAGAGGTCCAGTTGAGCGAGGTGGTATTGCCACGCACGATATTCGACTGACTCGGCGTGAGTGTACAAGCGGGGCCAAAGGGCGACGAGCCGGAGAAGTCGATCCAGCCGACGTTGGTCCCGCCCCACGCGTAGCCTGTCACTATGCCGTTGGATTCGCTCACGCCGTAAGTCGGATTCGAGCCCGAGAGCGAGATCCAGCCGTCCCAGCCGCCCGCGCTCGCGGAGGTACCGGCGAGCGCGCGGAGCCAGCCGGTGAGCTGTCCTGAATTAAACTTCGCCCAGCACGGATTCGATGGGCACCCGGCGAGATCGTTCGGCGTGCCATTGGTGCCGTCGTTCGCACTGATCCAGCCGACATTATCGCTCCAGGCATAGCCCGAGACCTTGCCGTTCTGATCCACGGTGAGCTTGTAGTTCGATGTATTGCAAATGTTGTTGCCTGTGGGGCCGCCGGTCGCGCAGTTGAGCGAGATCCAGCCGATATTTTCGCTCCACGCGTAGCCCGACATATCGCCCGCAGCGCTGGCGTGAAGGCGTGGCGCATACGCGATGGCCGCAATGACTGCGGCGAGAAAGAGGAGCGCGAGCGGCACGCGGAGCGCGCGCATAGCTACTGGGCGGCTGCCGATGAAGCAGGCGGAGCAGAGACGACGATCTTATCGACGACGAACGAGCCGTCGCTATTCTGCTTTTCGGTGAGCGCGGTCACGAAATCCCCGGCGGCAATATCGGAAACGGAGAGCTGCTGCTCGACATAGATCGACGGTGCGACGAGGCGCTGCAGCTCGTCGTGATTTTTGATCGGGTCCCGCATGAGTTCATTGCTGTGTTCGTGGAAAGCGTTCATCTCGGCTTCGCGCGTGGTCGGGTCTTTCAAATTGCCGAAGCGAACGACGGATGCGTTGGAGGCGTCGAGGCGCGCCGGACGCCCCGTACCGCTATCTTTGATGACGATCGTGCTACCATCGACGTGATCGACTTGTCCGCCGACCGGAAGCAGCACACTGGAAGGTGCATATGTGGCGGCGGTCGGTGCGCTCGAAGAGGCCGCGCCCGCAACGGTGCCCGCCGTCGAGATCGCGGATGAGCGCGAAGGGCCGCCGAAGATGATGTAGACCTCGCCGACCGCGAGAAGCAACATCCCCGCGAGCAGGAACGTAACGAATGTTTTGCTGTTGTGATCGAGTTCCATACTTTAATTTATCCACTGGCACCATGCGGCGGTGTAGCCGCCCCACGCGCCGAAGCCGATCATAAGCGAGCCGTTGGGGCAGATCTGGACGGGTCCATATTGATCGGTCTGCCCGGCCTGTCCGCCATAGCCGACGACGAACTGTGCGCCGCCCTGACGCGCGAAGGATGTAGCCCAAATCGGGCCGCCGTTGTAATCCTGAATGTACAGATTATGCACGGTCGGCCAGCCGAAGGTCGGCGACGCACCAGAGACGACCGATTGATTCAAGCGGTTCGACAGCCAGTCGCCCATATACGGCAGATAGATATTGTCGATGACTGCATTGCCGGCGACCTTCAGCTTCTGATCGAAGCCGGTGGTACCGATCGCGACCGAGCCGGCGATCGTCGTGTTGCCGTTGGGATCGACGTACCAGTTACCGTCATTGGAATCACGCAGCAGGGGCGCTCGCAATTCACCGTCCACTGTCACCCTCGCGCCGCCAATGTGGAGGTAATCGCCGTTATCGTAGAAGTTGTTGCCGCCGCCGTTGATATTGAAATTATTGTCGCCGCCTGCCGCGCGATTGGCGTGACTTACGCTGAAGTTCGATGGATTCCACACGTACATATTGGTGCCGTCGTTGGATCCCCAGAGCCAGGTCGGCTGACCGCCTTGCCCGCTCCAGTACCAGTTGCTGGCCCATGTCGCGTAGTTGATGAGGAGATGCTGCGCGTTGACATTGTAGTTGCCGCCGTCGTTGTGGACCACGTTCTGCGTGCTCGCCGGACAGTTGGTGCCGTCGGAGCGACAGAACGCGGCCGACTGCCACGCGCCGAGGTAAGGCATGTACACGTCGCCGTTGGTGGCATAGGTCGCGCCGCCGACCTGCAAATTGCTCTCGGTGCGGAGCGTATTCTGGAAATCGAAGTTGCCGTAATTGCGGAGCCAGCCGTCGTTGTTGTCTTGGATATAGCCGTCATCGCTGTAGCGCAAATAGCAGCCGGTGCGGTTGCCGGTGCAGATGTTCAGCGAATCGTTGTTCGAAATGCTTCCGTAATTCGTCTGGTTGCCGGAATTATCCCAATAGGTGATCCAGTTGCCCTGCCCGCTTAAGAAGCCAATAGCATTCGAGTTCGCGTGAATATATTTGACGCCATTGGGCGATTCGTCATCATGCAACGTTATATACGTATAGGCGCCGTTCGCGTTCTGTACATCGAGGCCGTTTCGCACGTACGCGGCGTTCGTTACAAAGAAGTTGCCGTTGGCGGTCGCACTCACTCCATCGCTCGAGATCGTGGAGTTACCGAGCGCGGAGGCGCTCGTCCAGCGCGGCACGTAGTTGGCGGTACCCGTGCCGCCGACGCCGGCAGAGGTCCAGCTCGTGATGCACGAGCCGCCTATGCAGTACTGCGGCGCCGTCACGGAATCGCGCGACCAGATGCCGCCGTAGACATTGAGATTATTGGTCGCGCCGCTCTGACCGCCCACGTTCACGGCGCCGCCCGGATTGGACCACTGGAGGTAGAGGCCGGAGTCCCCTGCCGTCTGCGATTTCCAGATCTGGTTGGAATTGATCGAAAGTTCCTGCGCCGGCGACCATCCTTGATTGACGATCAAGTTGCCGGTCGAACGCAAGGTGCCCTGGAGATCGAGCTTATAGCCGGGCGACGGCGTACCGACGCCCAGATTCCCTAAAATGCCGAAATCGCCCTGCTTTACCTGCCCGGTCGTGCTCGTGTTGATCGGCGCGGAAACATTGCCGTTGGGCGGACTCGACGAGGGTCCGGTCCACGCGGAAGCGAATGACGCGCTCAAAAGAAATCCGAGCACGAGAAGGAACGAGCGTTTTACAAGAACCCCGTTTGTCACGCATCAATTATATGGCGTGATATGCGCATTGCAGTGCAATGCGCGCACGAACTGTTGATAGCTACTCGGCCCACGTTGCAAAACGGATCGCAAATCCCATCGAATCTTTTTGTGCGGTCGACGCGAAGTACACCCATGCAGCCGTGCCTGGACTCTGTGCAGGAGTCCCTACGCGGTATTGCCCCTTTTCGGGAGTAATGATAGCGGCGCGCGAAAGGTGCCAGGAGATGCCGTCGGTACT
>JAFAPB010000044.1 GCA_019247335.1 Candidatus Kaiserbacteria bacterium | reverse complement strand
CTCATGCTCCATATCAGGAATGCGTACGACGACGCGCTGGAGATCCTCAAAGCGCATGCTACGGTCAAAGGCGACGTGCACTTTTTTGCGGGGGACTGGGAAATCGCCAAAAAATACCTCGATTTCGGCTACACACTGTCCTTTACGGGAGTCCTTACCTTTACGCACGACTACGATGATGTCGTCAAAAATACCCCGCTCGACATGCTGCTCTCCGAGACCGACGCGCCCTACGTAACCCCCGTCCCGCACCGAGGAAAGCGCAACGAGCCCGTATATGTGCAGGAAGTCGTCAAAGCGATCGCTCGCATAAAAGGGGTTGACGAGGAAGCCATGGGTACACAAATACTAGAGAATACCCGTCGCGTGTTCAGCCTTGCCTAAAGCCCTGGAATCGTGCTAGAGTGCCCCCACTATATGGTTGAGGCGGTAGCAGAAAAGACACAGACCGACGCATCGGAGGAGGGATTTTCGCGCGTCTACGAGATCGGCTATCACATCATCCCGACCGTCGCCGAGGACAAGCTTGAGAAGATCGTCGGCGATATCCGCTCCCAGATCGAAAAGGCGGGCGGTTCCTTTATCGCCGAGGGTGCGCCGAGCCTCATGCGTCTCTCGTATGAGATGACCGCGCGCGAGGGCGATAAGAACGTCGTCCATGACCGCGGCTACTTTGGCTGGATAAAATTCGAGGCGAATCCCGAGGCGGCGGTCCTGCTTGATAACGCGCTCCGCGACCATACGTCGATCCTCCGTCACATCGTGTTTAAGACCGTTCGCGAAGATACGCGCGCCAAGATGAAGGCGCCGACACTCCGCGAGGTGAAGCGCACCGACACGATCAAAACGACCCCGCGCCGCGAAGAGGAGGTTTCCGCACCGGTTTCGGAAGCCGATCTCGACAAGGCGCTTGAGGACCTCACGACCGAATAAGTATGTACATCAATAAGGCGATCCTCTTCGGTAACTTGACGCGCGATCCGGAATTGCGCGCGCTCCCGAGTGGCATGAACGTGTGTAACTTCTCGGTCGCGACGAATCGCGTCTATCGCGACCGCGACGGCAAGAAGCAGGAACAGACCGACTTCCACAACATCGTCGTCTTCGGTCGGCAGGCGGACACCGTAAATCAATACCTCAAGAAGGGAAGCTCCGTATACGTCGAGGGCCGCATGCAGACGCGCAGCTGGGAGCAGAATGGCGAGAAGAAGTACCGCACCGAGGTCGTCGCGGATTCGGTGCAGTTCGGTCCGCGTTCGTCCGGCGGAGGCGGCAGCCGCGCCCGCCAGGAAGATGATTCGCAGGAGATGCCGGCTTCAGGCGGCGCCGGGATCGAGTACCCGAAAGACGATATCAATCCGGATGACATTCCGTTTTAATCACACACTATGACAAACATTCTTACGCAGAACGATATACAGCACGTCGATTACAAGGATATCGATCTTCTCAAGCAATTCATCAATCCGCACGGCCGCGTCATGTCGAGGAAGCGCACGGGCCTCACCGCCAAGCAGCAGCGCGCAGTGGAAGCGGCGGTGAAGCGCGCGCGCTTCATGGGACTCCTTCCGTATATCCAAAAATAAGCTAGGGCCGCCACGAGGCGGCCCTTTCCGTTCGGTGCGGCTGGCTTTCAGGACCAGCCGTGTTCGCGTCTGAACGCGGCGAATTCTCGACGGAAGTTGTCGCGGACGAAGTGAATGCCCGAGACGAAGTCGTAGCGAATCGAGCGCGCAAGCGCAATGAGCTCTTTGATCATCGAGTCACTCCCTTGATCACGGCCATCATAGGCCGAGCCGAAAGCACGGTCAATTACTAGACACGCTCCACGTATTCGCCGCTCTCCGTATTGATTCGAATGATGTCGCCCGTCTTGACGAACATCGGGACGTTCAAGGTCGCACCCGTTTCGAGCTCAACGACCTTGCTCCCGCCCTGCGCAGTGTTGCCGCGGACATCCGGCGGCGCTTCGGTGACCTTCAATTCGATCTTGATAGGGAGCCGCACGCGGAAAAGCGCGCCCTGGAACCAGAGCGTATCCACCTGCGTATTCGATTTAAGGAATTTGCCGCTATCGCCGACTTGCTCTTCGCTCACAGAAAAACGCTGGGACTTGTCTTTTACGTCATGGAAGAACCACTCGCCGTTGCGCTCGTAGATGAAAACCGCCGGACGCGTTTCGATCTCCGCCTCCTCCACTTTGTCGCTCTGCTGGAATGAGTATTCGATCGAATTTCCTTTGATGATGTGGCGCAGCTTCGTCTGATTGACCGGACGGCGCTGCTGTTTCTTCATTATATTGTTCCAGGTGCAGACGTACGGCTCTCCGTCGACGACGACTGCGACACCCGGTTTGACTTCGTTATATGCCAACATTGTCGCGTATTTTATTCAAAATCGGCGCTTTGTCCACCGTGCGCCCCATTGCGGTGCTATGATTTACGCACATGGCCGAGAAGAAAGAAACATCGGATTGGGTCGTCGCGACCGCGTATATGATGATCGCGGGCCTGTTTATTCCGTTTTTGATCGGGATGATCTACGTCTTTGCGATCGCGCCGGTCTTCGGCTTACAAGAAGAGACTGTCCCAGCCGCGGTCGCATCGGTCCTCGTTTCCTTCGTCGCGCTTTGGCTCGGTATCAGATATTCGGCGCGCTATATCGTCCGCACGTACCGCCTTGCCGACCGCGAGCGCATCATCGAACTCTCGACGGTATTTTTCGGATTCCTCGCATTTTTGCTTCTCATCGGCGACGTACAATCCTTTCTGAACGCCGGCGAGAATATCTATGCATATATCGACGCCGCTGGCATCATCGCCGGCGTTGCGCTGTTTTACTTCGCGAGCCATCAGTACCTCGAGTAGCCAGGCGCCTATTCTTCGTCGCCGCCTGCGCTTTTGGCGACCACGCCGCCGTTCTGCAGCCCTTTGCGGATGTCTTTGAGCAGCGTATTGAGGATCGGTTTGTTCTGGTGCAAGAACGTGCGCGCCGCGTCATAGCCGCGTCCGAGCTTCGTTTCGCCGATCGAGTATGCGCCGCCCGATGATTTTTCGACGAGCCCGAGTTTCTCTCCGAGCGCGAGCGCCTCGCCTTCGCGGGAAATGCCTTCGCCGTACATCATGTCGAATTCCGTCTGGCGGAAGGGTGCCGCGACCTTATTCTTGACGATCTTCACACGGTGGCGGCCGCCCATCACCTCGTCGCCCTTCTTGATCTGGGCGATGCGGCGGATATCGATGCGGACCGAGGTATAGAACTTGAGCGCCTTGCCTCCGGGCGTTGTTTCGGGGTTGCCGAACATGACGCCGATCTGCATGCGGATCTGGTTGATGAAAATAACGACAGTCTTTGTCTTCGAGACGATAGCCGTCAGTTTGCGCAACGCCTGCGACATAAGCCGCGCTTGCTTGCCGACGTGCTGCGCACCCATATCGCCCTCGATCTCATCTTTCGGCGTGAGCGCGGCGACGGAGTCGACGACGATCACATCGATCTTGCCGGAGCGCACGAGCGACTCCACGATCTCAAGCGCCTGTTCGCCGGTGTCGGGCTGCGAGACGAGGAGACTCGAGATATCAACGCCGATTTTTTTTGCGTATTCCGGATCGAGCGCGTGCTCCGCATCGATGAATGCGCAGACGCCGCCTTTTTTCTGTGCTTCGGCGACCGCGTGCAAGGAGAGCGTCGTTTTACCGGAGGATTCGGGACCGAATATTTCGATGATGCGGCCACGGGGGAGTCCGCCGATGCCGAGCGCCCAGTCGACGCCGATCGAACCGGTCGAGATCGCGTCGACATCCACCTTGGGCGTGTCGCCCAGTTTCATGATCGCTTCGTCGCCGAATTTTGTTTTGATCTCTGAGAGCGCGCGCTCGATATCCTTGTCCGATCCTACGCCGACCTGCTTCGGAGGCGCTTTTTCTTTTTTGGCGACGGGTGACATGGGTGCAGTATATAGGAAAGCCCTTAATGCGCTACGGTCGTTGTGGACTGCGCCGTGCTCGTCGCGACGATATCCACCGGCAGGGTCTCCGGCGTCGAGGTCGGCGCGTAGAGGATCTGTACGACGCTCTGCCGGCTTCGGCCGTAGCGATCGGTCGCGTCGAAAATGATGCGGTTAACGCCCGGCGCGAGCAGATACGGCTCCTCGAAATCGCCGCTTTCAGTGACCGGTATCGTTTTGCCGTTCATAGCGAGCGAGGAAATGCGGTCTGCGCGGCCGTGGATTACGATGTACGGATCGTGCGTCTCCTGCAGCGAGCTCGAGATATTGATCTTCGGACCAAAAAGGAGCCCGCGCGCTTCGAAATATGCGTAGCCGATCACTATCACGAAGAAAATGACAAGCGCGATCTGGGTCAAACGGGAGTCGCGGTAGGGAAGCATATCAGGCGCTCTCGGTCTCTTCTGCAGGCTCTTTCGCGAGTTCGTCCGCGTTGCCGGCACCGATCACGTCGCGCGGCTTTGCGCCGTCGGCCGGGCCGATCACGCCGCGCTCTTCAAGCAGATCCATGAGTCGCGCAGCGCGCGCATAGCCGATGCCGAGCTTGCGCTGAAGGTACGAGGTCGATGCCTTGCCCGCCTCGATAACCGTCTTTTTTGCTTCCGGATACAGCTCGTCATCTTCATCGTCGCCGTCGACGGACATCGAAGCGAAGATCGGGTCAGTCCCGCCGGCCTGGCCCTTCTCGGTGAAGTCGATCTCGCTCGGCAGCTGACCCTCGCTGTTTTTCGCGATAAAGGTGACGACGCGTTTGACCTCTTCTTCGGAAATGTACGGCGCCTGGATGCGGCGCGGCTTCGACATCTCTCCGGAGAGGAAGAGCATATCGCCCGCGCCCAAGAGCTTCTCGGCGCCGCCCATATCGAGGATCGTGCGCGAATCGATCTGGGAGGCGACCTGGAGCGCGAGACGCGCCGGGATATTCGCCTTGATAAGGCCGGTGATTACTTTCACCGACGGGCGCTGCGTGGAGAGGACGAGGTGGATACCGACCGCGCGGCTCATCTGTGCGAGGCGCACGATGCCGCTCTCAAGCTCTCGCGGGTACGTCTGCATTATATCTGCGAGCTCGTCGATGATGAGGACGATATAGGGCATCGCCTCCGGCAGCGGCTTATCCGACCCGGCCTCTGCCTTTTTCAGCGCCGGAGCGACGACGTTTTCGTGATACGAGGCAATGTCGCGCACACGCTCGGTCTCCAGGATGTTGTAGCGCCGCTCCATTTCTTTCGCGAGCCATTTCATCGCGAGGATCGCCTTTTTCGGGTCCGTTATGACCGGCGTGAGCAAGTGGGGGATCGAATTATAGAGCGTGAGTTCGACGCGCTTGGGATCCACCATGATGAAGCGCAGGCGCTCGGGCCCGCAGCGATAGAGGAGCGAGACAATGAAATCGTGGATCGTGACCGACTTGCCCGCACCGGTCGTGCCGGCGACCAGGAGATGCGGCATCTTCGCGATGTCGGCGTAGATCGGCGCGCCATTGATCGCGCGGCCGAGTCCGGCGAGGAGCGGCTTGTCGGACGAGATGAATTGCTCGTCCGAGAGTATCGGCCCCATGCCGAGCGTCGTGCGCGCGATATTCGGCACCTCGATGCCGACCAGCGATTTGCCGGGGATCGGCGCTTCGATACGCACCGGTGCGGCCGCAAGCGCGAGCTCGAGATTCGATTGTAGAGCGACGATCTTGGAGAGCCGCACGCCTTCGGCTGGTTTCATCGAATAGCGGGTGACGGTCGGTCCGATCGACGCTTCGTCCATTTCGACTTGGATGCCGAAATTCTGCAGCGTGCGCTTGATGATGTTCATATTGGCTTTCACGTCGCCGACTTCCGGTTTGCCTTTATTCTTCGCGAGGAGCGATACGGGCGGCGGCTCGTATGAGCTGCCCGTCGTCGCGATGATAGGGAAGCCTTCAGTGACCGGCGCATCGGCGAATTTCTTCACTTCAGGCTCTTTCGGCGCACGCTCTTCTTCCGACTCTTGCACCGACTCTTCTTCGGTCTCTTCGTCAGGCAGACCGACTACGGGCACATCTTCGATCGATTGTTCTCGCATCTCCGATTCATCGTCGCCGGAGACGCTCGCGCGAAGTCCTGCAAAGAGCTCAACGAGATTCACGTCAAAAGCAATGACCAAAGCGACAATGATGAACGCGATAAGAAAGATGACCGTGACCGGTGTCGCGACGGCGGCGACGAGCGGCTGCGAGATCGCGGATCCAAGGACGCCACCGTGTCCGGGAAAGGCGAGATTGACGAGCCCGAGCGCGGAGAGCAGGAATATCGCCATCGAGAGGCTCTGTACCCAGCCGAAACTTTTCTCCAGCGAGCGGAATATGACGACCGAAAGGAGTACGAGCGAGAGGGGGAGGAGCATGTAGCCTACTCCCAAGAGCCACGTTAGCGCGTTAAAAAGCGCAGTTCCGAGCGTGCCGCCGAGACCGAGCCCGGCAAGGGAAAGAAAGCCGGCAGTCGCCACGAAGAGTATGGCTGCGACGCCCCGGAGGGCTTCACCGCTGATCGAACGCTCTCGAGGCTCTTCCTGCTTGTCGCGAGCCTTCTTTTTTCGCTCTTTCATTGACCGCAATCATACCACGCAAAAATGGCGTAAAATCTCGATGTTTTCGTCAAAAACGGCAAGAACGCTGTCCGTTAACAACTCCTTGCGAAACGGTCTCTTGGGCTATATACTGACCCTTACTCACGGATGTCTTAAAGGACACTCTCCTAAAAGACCGGGAGATCTAATGGACGAACAAAAAGACGTCACAAAGACAGATTCTATCTCCCGATTTATTGACGGACATCATGTCCGTACGAATCCCTTTGGCGAGAACCGCGCAGGTGACCGCGCGTATAGACGTGCAGAGAGGATCGCCGCTGCACTCCATCTCCTCACGAAGCATATCGATGACAATGAGCCCGTTACCAAGTCGCTGAAGCTCGGTTCGATCGAGTTGCTTGAGCAAATACTCCAATTGCGCGATGAGATGCGCGCAAATCAATCGAGTTCCTTTGTTGCGGCACAGAGCAAGATTCGACATTTGATCTCCTTGATTCGAGTGCTCACGGTCTCGGGGCGCGTTTCTATTCAGAATGCTTCAATCATGGTCGAGGCGCTCGACGAGCTCGGCAATTTCCTGACAGTCTCACAGCGATCCATGATGTCCGAGAGTGTCACGGTATCTCGCGAGGATTTGCTTGATCTCCGCGGGGGCTCGCTCAAATCAACGGGACCGTCGAGCGCTACGAAGGATATAAAGGACAGCATTACAGTCACCGAGACGAAGTCCGTTACAGCGACTTCCGTAATGACCAATAACACCGCGGAAAGCAATGGACATGTATCGGCCAGGTCGCGGAACATAATAGACGTCTTACGAACAGGAGGAATGATGGGTATTAAAGATGTCTGCGCGAATTTGCCCGAATACAGTGAAAAAATGATCCAACGAGAGCTCGCTGAGCTCGTTGAAGCGGGTCAGGTAAAGAAAATCGGCCTGAAGCGATGGAGCAAATACAGTATTGCGTCCTAAAGAGTTTGTTGTCTAATAAAATGAACTGTGCGTCATGAAGGATCGCTGAAATATCAGCAATTCTCGTACGTCACTATGATTGACTCTGCCGCTTGGGTGGAGTACTGTACGCCGGTAACTTGATCGCCGAAAAGACCGCAAAATTGCAGGCTTTTTTGCACAAGTTATCCACAAAACGCATGGGCACCAAAAGTGTCGTGCGGATTGTGTCACGTATAATTGCGCTGATGTGTAATTTCTGCACATCACGCAGGAGCGCATAAGCGTCTCCTTGTTCATTGACATTTCAATAGTGCGAAAGAAATTTGGTGTCGCACACCACGCTTCATGATCTATGAAGCACTCTCATCTTATATAGATGAGTGTTCCGCATGGCAGCATTGTCCCGCTACGACAGCACGACTGATACGACGACTTCCATTCTCGCTGCTAATCCCACATTCCGCGTCGACATTAATAAGGAATAGGGGCTAGCATAATTATTAGTTGTTCCGACTTTCGGAACACACACAACGCTGACGTATCCGCGTCGAACGGATATGAAGGCGGTTCCGGCTACAACCGGAATACAAAGGTCAATACAAAATATGAGTAAAGCATTAGCAACAAAGAATGTTGCGGCGGTGCTCCTCTCTGTTGCGATGGTCCTCGGTTTCGCGTTCGCTTTTGCCCAGCCGGCGAAAGCTGACACGGTCACCGATCTCCAGTCGCAGGTGCAGGCGCTCCTCGCACAGATTGCTGCGCTCCAGGGTCCTGGCGCTTCGGCCCAGGCTCACTGTGTCCAAACCTTCACTCGCAACCAGAAGATGGGCGACAACGGAGGTGAGGTCAAATGGATCCAGCAGTTCCTTAACAGCATGTCGGATACGCAGGTTGCGGTTTCGGGCGCCGGTTCTCCGGGCAACGAGACCTCGCACTTCGGTCCGGCCACCAAGGCAGCGGTGATCAAGTTCCAGCATAAGTACGCGGCGGACATCCTCACGCCGGTCGGCCTCTCAAAGGGCACCGGTAACTGGTTTGCTTCGACGCGCGCTAAGGCGAACGCGATCTGCGCAGCTGGCGGCACGGGCACAGGTACGGGCACTGGTACCGGCACTGGTACTGGTACGGCCACGGGCACGGTCGGCGGCAACGTCGTTGTCGGCGCCTCGGCTCAGCCGGCGAACTCGCTCGCTCCTCAGGGTGCGGCGCGCGTTCCGTTCACAACCTTCACGCTCACGAACACGTCCGGTTCTCCGGTCACGATCAACAGCGTGGCGGTGCAGCGCACCGGCCTCGGTGCTGACGCTGTCTTCTCGGGCCTCGTCCTCGTAGACGAGACGGGAGCGCAGCTCGGTACGAGCCGCACGCTCAACTCGAACCACCAGGCGAATGTTGGTGATCCGTTCACGATCAACCCCGGTCAGACGAAGACGATCACGGTTTCCGGCAACATGGCCGCTAACCTGACGAACTACGCTGGCCAGGTCGTTTCGATCTCGGTCATCGGCATCAACACCTCGGCGACGGTCTCCGGCTCGCTCCCGATCACGGGCGCGCAGCAGACGATCAACGCCACGCTCTCGATCGGTACGGTCTCGGCCGCGCTCGGATCTTCGGATCTCAACGCGGAACAGACCAACCAGTCGATCGGTACGACGAACCTCACCGGCGCGTCGGTCCGCCTCACGGCAGGATCGGCTGAAGACGTGTGGGTCAAGTCCATCCGCTGGAACCAGTCCGGTTCTGCGGGTGCGGGCGATCTTGCTAACGTCATGACTGTCGTCAACGGTACGAACTACCCGACGACTGTCTCGGCTGACGGCAAGTACTACACGACGGTCTTCCCGGGCAACGGCATTCAGATTCAGAAGGGACTCAATGCTGAGTTCACGCTGAAGTTTGACATCGTCGGCGGCCCGAACCGCACGGCTGAATGGGATATCTACAAGAACACCGACATCTACGCGGTCGGCGGTACCTATGGCTACGGCATCAATGTGACGCAGAGCCAGAACGGCACCGTTTCGAACGGTTCTGAGTTCACGAGCGGCACGCCGTTCTACTCGGGCTCGGTCTTCGATATCTCTGCCGGTACGGTCACCTCGCTCTCGCGCGCGAACGAAGTTCCTGCGCAGAACATCACGATCGGTTCGCCGAATCAGCCGTTGGGCGGATTCGCGATGGATGTGAAGGGTGAGCCGATCTCGGTTCAAAGCGAGACCTACCACATCACCTACGGTAACTCGACTGACAACGGTGAACTCCTCACCGGCGTCCGCCTCGTCAATGAGTCGGGTGCGGTTGTCGCGGGTCCGGTTGATGCGGTTGCGGAAGGTGGTCAGAACCAGAAGGTCACGTTCACCGACACGGTGACGTTCCCGACCGGTCGCCACGTCTACACGCTCCAGGGTCAGCTCCCGACGACCATCTCGAATGGTCAGACGGTCCAGGCGTCGACGACTCCGTCGACCGACTGGAGCAACATCACGGGTCAGTCCACGGGCAACACGATCTCGCTCTCCGCGCTCTCGACGGCAGTCTCGGGTAACACCATGACTGTCCGCAACGGCTCGGTGGTCGTCTCGATCGCTGGAACCCCGACTGCTCAGACGGTCGTCGCCGGCCAGTCCGGTGCGACGGTCAGCGCGATCAACTTCGACGCGACTCAGTCCGGCGAAGATGTCCGCTTCACGTCGATGAAGTTCCGCTACACGTCAACGCTCTCGGGCGGCAACGTGACGAACTGCTTCGCGTACAGTGGTACGCAGCGCCTTAACGACACTGCGGTCAACCCGACCACGACCGGTACGGACTACACATTCACGTTCAACAACATCCTCACGGTGAAGAAAGGCACGGTGACGACTGTTGTGATCAAGTGTGATATTCCTGCCGCGATCACCTCGGGCTCGTTCAGCTTCGGCGTTACGGCGCCGGTTACCACGACGGGTACGGGCGTTTCTTCGACTCAGTCGATCACGCCGACGTCCTCGACGGGTAGCACGCAGAACGGCAACTCACAGACGATCGCGTCTGCGGGCGCTCTCTCGGTCACCAAAGATTCTTCCGCTCCGTCCTACAAGCCGGTCGCGGTCGGTACCAATGGCATCACCGGGCAGACGCTCAACGTACTCCGCTTGACGGGTACGAATGAAGATATGCGCGTTGATCGCGTCGCTCTCCAGTTGAGCGGTGTGGCCGCGACGTCTTCGCCGAACAACATCACGCAGATCACCCTCTGGGCGCCTGTTGATGCCAACGGCAAGTACTCGGCTTCGGGCACGATGACGCAGGTTGGTACGGCGCTCTTCGCCGGCACTCGCTTCGCGACTTCGACCCTCTCGGGTACGCTCATCGTTCCTGCCAACGCGTCTGCGCTCCTCACCATCAAGGGCGACCTTGCTGGTATCAGCAACAGCTCTGCGGGCACGGAAGGGGCGCTCATCCAGGTTGACTACGACAACGATGACTCCACCGGCACTCGTGCCATCGGCGTCTCGTCTGGCTCGACGATCAACCGCACCTCGACGGCTGACACGGCAGTCGACGGTGTCCGTACCTTCAAGACGATTCCGGTCGTTGCGAAGGGTAGCGTTCCGTCCAACGTCCTCGTTGCGACGGGCGGCGTGGAGCTCTACCGCTTCACGATCACCCCGAACTCCGCAGAGAACGTAGGTCTCAACCGCGTCACCGTTAACATCGCGACCTCCTCGGTCTCGACTGCCAACGGCACGACGTCGGTCTCGAACCTCAAGCTCTACGCGTACTCGAGCGACTGCTCGACGGGCGTTCCGGGCTTCTCGGCGGGTCTCATCTCGGTCTTCAACTCGGGTAACGGTGTCGGAAACGGCAACAACACCCTCGTTGTGAACCAGAGCGGTCAGGACAAGGTCGAGCTCACTGCCGGCCAGACCTACTGCTTCAAGGTGAAGGCTGACGTCGCGCAGAATGCCGGTACGACCGGTTCTGCCGGCTCGGTCTCGGCGTACCTCGTTGCTGACTCGGCCTACTCGCCGGTCACCAACAAGCTCGTCGACACGGTTACCAACGTCGTTGCCGGCCCGTCCGCCAACTTCGTCTGGTCGCCGAACTCGGGTACGACTGGTCTCTCGCAGCCGTCGGCAACGACGGATGCGGACTGGACCAACGGATACAACATCCCTGGTCTTGAGTCGAACACCGATACGGTCACTTTGACCAAGTAACCTGAACGCTCTCGTCTGACTTCGGTCTGATCAGAGCCTTCAGTCTCGCGGCGACAACGCGAGAGCAAAAGCCCCCTCGAAAGAGGGGGCTTTTGTGTTCGCGGAAGTTCTTTTCTATACTGTGAGCATGAATCAAAACATTCGTATCACACTCGGATCGGTCGTCGTACTCGTTCTCATCGCGCTCGGTATCTACGCCATCGCAAAGCGCCCCACGCCGATGGGGAATACCGTAGCGACTTCGACAAACGCGACTTCTACGGCAGACATGACCGCTTCTTCAACTATCACAAGTAATACCGCCACGCCGAATGCTTCGACTGCCGGCAATACAGCGACTTCGAACGGCTCGCAAACCGCTTCGACCGTGACGGGACCGAAAAATTACACCTCGTCGCTCAACTATTCAAATCTCTCCGTATCCGAGAAATCTACCATCCAAGCGCAATTCAATAAGGACATTTCCGATATCAAGGCGTCGAACGATCTGAACGCCTGGGCCGATCTTGCCGTGCTCCGCAAAATTACCGGTGATTACAAAGGCTCTGCAGATATTTGGATCTACCTCACGCAGCGCTCGCCGCAATACGCCGGACCCTACGCTTCGCTCGGCGATCTCTATGCCAATTACCTGCACGACTATGCAAAAGCCGAGACCAATTATCTGAAGGCAATTTCCCTCCAGCCCGCAGGCACTGACGCCTATATGGCACTCTTCCAGCTGTACAGCGGCCCGTATCCGGTCTCTGCGACTGCCGCCGAAGACATTCTCCGCAAAGGAATGGCCGCCAATCCCAAGACCTGGGATCTCACCGTGACTCTCGCGCGCTATCTTGAATCGAAGGGGCGGACGGCAGAAGCGAAGCAGGAGTTTGAAGCTGCAGCGACGACTGCGGCCGCGCAAGGGAAGACGACTGAAGCTGCGCAGATCCGCGCGGAAGCCGCATCGATCTAGTTATCCACCCGCGCGCTCGCGCACTTGTACGATAGAGAGGGTACAATATCGGACATAACCGCGTGATTTTTATTTTGTCCCTGACCGTATGAGAAAAATCGTCCGAGCCGCCAACCGCGTCCTTATTCCGGTCTCGATCGCTACCGTCGCGGGCCTCCTCTTCGTCGTCATCTTCGTCCAGTTGTAATTCCAAAATGAAGAAATTATCAAGATGTCATCTTGATAATTTCTTCACGGAGGGTTGGTGCGGAAGGTGATTGAGTAGCGGAGATGCTCGACGGGCGGGATGCCGTGCTGCCATACCGAGCGGGATTCGCCCGCCATGACATAAATAGAACGCGGCTCGGCCGTGATCTCGAAGCGATCGAATTTGCCATCAGCACGCTTCCTGCGTAGCTGGAAGCGGCACGGGGAGAGCAATGAAACGCCGACGACTTTTTCATACGGTGGGGAATCGCGATGCCAGCCGATCGGCGCGCCGGGCGAGTATTCGATCAAATGAGCCTGCACGAGCTCATCGCGGCGGTGTCCAGCAAATGCAGCCACTTTCTCCCGCAAAGGCTGCAGCCAATCGGGAAAGGGCTCGTTTTCTTCGCCGTAGTTGTAGACGCGCCGCTTACCTTCGTAGACCTGGCCCTCGACCTCATGCTGATACGGTGCGAGCGGGAGCGCAGCGACGTGCTCGATGAGCATTCGCTCTTCTTCGCGCGTAATAAATTCCTTTTGATATTTGAATCCCTGTGGCTCCGGCGTGGGCGGCCCGAATAAATACTCCATATTTCTGTGACGCACCGCGTCGCACGACATTTCACATTCGATTGACGCGTTTCAGTGGGAGTTGCATAGTTGCGTTGGGTAATGGGCGTAGGCTCATGTCCCTTCACAT
>JAFAPB010000065.1 GCA_019247335.1 Candidatus Kaiserbacteria bacterium | reverse complement strand
GGGGTCGTGGGTGACGAGGATGATGGTCTGGCCGTGCTCGCGGTTGAGGCGCTGGAAGGTGCCGAGCACGATCTCGCCGGTCTGCGTGTCGAGGTTGCCGGTCGGCTCGTCGGCGAGAATCATCGTCGGGTCATTCACGAGCGCGCGTGCGATGGCAACGCGCTGAATCTGGCCGCCGGAGAGCTGGTTGGATTTGTGGTAGTAATGCGTTTCGGCAAATCCCGCGCTCTCAAGGGCACGTTTCGTTCGCCGCTCGCGCTCGTCGTCGGGCGTATTCGCATACACGAGGGGCAGCATGACGTTGCGCATCACGCTTGTTCGCGGCAGGAGATTGAAGGCCTGAAATACGAATCCGATCTTCTTGCGACGGATATCGGCGAGTTCGTCGTCCGAAAGCAGTGAGACATCCGTGCCGTCGAGGACATAGGTACCCGTGGTCGGCGTGTCGAGGCAGCCGAGGATATGCATGAGCGTCGACTTGCCCGAGCCGGAAGGCCCCATGATCGCCACGAATTCGCCGCCAGTGATCTCGAACGAGACGCCTTTGAGCGCCTGAAAGGCAACATCACCGCTCTGGTACGTTTTGGTGACGTTCTCGACGCGGATCTTCGCTTCTTTCATGCTAGCGGGCCTGTATGCGTACGTTGCCCGTGCCGCCGCCGCGCTGCGGCGGACCGCCGAAAAGACCCCCTGAATTGCCGGTCGCGGCTGCTTGGGTCGAGCCGGTCACGGTGCGTACGACCACGGTGTCGCCTTCGTTTAGTCCCGACTTGATCTCGGTCTGCGTGTCATTGGAAATACCTGTCGTGACGGCAACGCGCTTGGGGTTTTCTGGAAGCTCCACGCCGGTGGGCGAGAACTGCGCGGGCGGATTCTCAACGACGAGTACATACGAGTTCTCGCCTTGGCGTTTGATCGCGCTCGATGGGACGACAAGCGCATTGTCACTTGCATCAGTCGTTATCGTCGCATTCACCGTCATGCCGGTCTTGACGCGTGGGTCCTGCGTATCGAACGCGACTTTTACCGTGTACGTGACGACGCCCTGCGAGACCGTGCCGATCGTGTCGATCGACGCGACGGAGCCGTCGATGGTAAGTCCGTCGATCGCATCGAAGGTCAGCTGTGCTTTTTGGCCGACGGCGACTTTCGCCGCGTCGACCTCATTGAGCGAAAGTTCGGCGATCTGCTGCTTGGTCACCATCGTCGCGACCGCGCTTCCCGTTGAGACGGAATCGCCTTTATGAATATCGAGTTTTGCGAGCGTACCGGAGAACGGCGCGCGTATCGTGTAATCGGCAAGAGTATTTCTTGCGTCCGTGAGCGCATCCTGCCGCTGCTCCACCGTCAGCTGCGCGGACTTAATGTCCAGGGGATCCGTACCGTCCTGCAACTTCTGGAGCGATTCCTGATTTTCCGCAATGGTGCGCTCTGCGTCCGCAATGGCCTGCTTGGAATTCTTTATCGTCGAAAGCGCATTGCGCAGCGCGGTCACGTCGCCGTTAACCGTGGAAGTATACGTATTGAGCGAAGAGAGCTGAGTGCCGGCGGTAGAGGGTGGCGTCGCATTGCCGAGCGCATCTTCATACACACGTATGACATTGTTCATCGCCTTGATCGCATCGGAGACACTGTTCACCGTGTCCGAGCTTTCCTGAATCAGCGCTTCGATGGTCGCGCTGTCCGCATTGCGGTCTGTCGCTTTGTAGTCGGCGAACGCCTTGTCGTATGCGGCGCGGGCGGTTTTGTATTTCGCTTTGGCATCATTCGCGAGCGCCATGCCCGACATATCGTTGTGCGCGGTATTGATCTGATTGGCGTAGAAATCGATGTTCCACTGTCCCGAGCCGCCGAGCTTTGTATCGAATCCGTAGAGCGTGGTATTGAGCCCGGAAATAATATCCGGCAGATCGACGAATGCGTTCGCAACGTCAGTAAATCCGTCATCGTACGCCTTCGCGAGATCGTCTTTCGAGTCGCTCTCGCTCTCCTCGGCCTTCGCAATCGCATTCTGGGCCTGGGTGACGGAGAGCGAATCGGCCGGCTTCTGAAGCTTCTGCAAGGAGAGCTGCGCGGACTCCAATGCGGTCTGCGCGTCACGTACTGTTTTTTGCGCGTCGGTCGAATCGATATACGCGATCGCGGCGCCCGCAGGGAGCACCTGACCTTCGCGAGCAATGATTGAGACAACCTCGCCGCCAGCTTTCGGTTTGAGGTCGACCTGGTTGGTCGCGGAGACCTGGCCGGATCCCGTGACGCTGGCAACGATCCGCTCGGTACGCGCCTTGGTCAGGACGTATTTGACCGGTTGGGACGCCGCGTGCGCTTTGGCGTACACTCCATAACCGCCGCCGAGTACGACGACTGCCGCAATGGTAGAGACCGCGATATGTGATCGCGCGTAGTTAAGGATTTTATTGAAGTATTTGACCGCCTTTCCCATGAATTCATAGATAATACATCTATTCGATTCATTTGTTACATATTTCCTCTATACTGCGATCATGAAAACGGCCAACGGTGAGCAAAGCCGAACCGCGGTATTCGGCGGCGGCTGCTTCTGGTGCACTGAAGCGGTGTTTCAGATGCTCAAAGGCGTCTCAAAAGTAGAGTCAGGCTATGCCGGCGGCTCGATGCCGAATCCTTCATACGAGCAGGTCTCGGGCGGACGGACCGGGCACGCGGAAGTCATTCGAGTGACGTACGACCCCGCGATCATCAGCTACGAAGATCTGCTCACCGTCTTCTTCGGCTCGCACGATCCGACGACCCCGAATCGGCAGGGAGCCGACGTCGGGGAAGAATATCGTTCGATCATTCTCTACGAATCCGAAGAGGAACGACAAGCGGCGGAGAAAATCGCGCGCGATATACAAGAGTCGCTTACCGACGGCTCGCGCGTCGTTACGCAGATCGTGCCGCTTTCAGCGTTTTATTCGGCGGAGTCCTATCATCGCAACTATTACAAAACGAACACCAGCGCGCCGTACTGTCAGATCGTGATCGAGCCGAAGATCGAGAAGGTCCGCAAGCGCTTCGCGCAGCTCGTCAATCCCGATGCCTGAAGAGGAATTCGAACAGTTGGTAGCGGAAGCGTACGAGAAGCTACCGGAATGGGTGCGCGAAAAGATAAAAAACGTCGCGCTGCTTGTCGAAGACGAGCCGTCAGAAGAAATACGCCGCATCGAAGGATTGCGCGAGAATGAGACGCTGCTTGGCTATTACCGCGGGATCCCGCTCACCGCGCGCGGCGAATATTACGGCGTCGGCGCGACGATGCCAGATACGATCACGATCTACCGCGAACCGATACTCGACGCCGCCGACGAAGAATGTCCGCCGAACGCTCCCGACGAAGAATTTCGCGAACACGTTCGCCGCATTGTCGCGGAGACCGTCTGGCACGAATTCGCGCACCACTTCGGCATGGACGAGCATGAGGTACGCTTACGCGAATCCGAGCGCGATAATCCGCAAAAATAGGGTGTATCATAAAAAGGCCGATGTTTGGCAGCTGCGCAAGCAGTAGTACGAACTAGTACGGCCTGCAATTTGGACGTCGACGACCGCGGCCGTCCGCGTCCGCAATCGGGAGCGGCCCTTCCTTACCGTCAGCCGCTCCCATTTTCTTTCATGATATAGTCGTCGCATGAAGCTCTCCGAGCTCCTCAAAGAACGCGGGTACGTCTATCAGCATTCGTCGGAGACGATCGAAGAAATTACGGACGGATCGAAGCGCACGGTCTATCTCGGCATCGATCCGAGCGCGGATTCATTGCACGTCGGCAACCTTATGGGCCTTTTAGTATTGCGCCGCTTTCTTGAAGACGAGCATAAGGTCATTCTCCTGACCGGTGGGGGCACCGGTATGATCGGCGATCCGGGCGGGAAGAGTGAAGAGCGCAACCTGCTCGACGCCGCGACGATCAAAAAGAATTCCGATGCGGTCGCCGCGCAGATCCGCCGCGTTTTCGGCAGAGCGGACTTTATCGAAGAGAACAATGCAAGTTGGCTCTCAAAGCTTTCGCTCATCGACTTTCTGCGGGATGTCGCAAAGTACTTCACCGTGAATGCAATGATCAAGAAGGATATCGTCCGCGATCGTCTCGAAAGCGAATCGCCGATATCTTTCACCGAGTTCAGCTATTCGCTGTTGCAGGCGTACGACTATCTGCATCTCAATGAGATGTACACGTGCGACCTGCAGGTCGGCGGTTCCGATCAGTGGAGCAATATTCTCGCGGGAGTGGAATACATCAGCAAAAAGACCGGGAAGACGGTCTATGCGCTGACCTGGCCGCTCATCGTCAACAAGTCGATCGGTAAGAAGTTTGGCAAGAGCGAGAAGGGAGCGCTCTGGCTCGATCGTGAGAAGACTTCGCCATATGATCTCTATCAGTTCTTTATCAACGTGAGCGACGATATGGTGGAAGAGCTTTTGCTCAAGCTGACGCTCGTACCGAAAGCGGAGATCGACGCGCTCATGCAACGCCATGTGAGCAATGCTGCGGAGCGCGCGCCGCAACGAAAGCTCGCGGACGAGGTCGTGCGGCTCGTACATGGCGAGGAAGGCCTTGCGGAAGCGACACAGATGACAACTGTCACGCGCGATATAACCGGCACGGCGCGCATTGTGGCGCCTGAGTCGGGGACCATCCCTGTTGCGGTCGGTACTCCGATCATCGACATACTTACGGCGAGCGGTCTCGCATCATCCAAGTCCGAAGCGCGCCGCTTAGTAGAAGGCCGCGGCGTGCGGCTCAATGGCAATACGATCGAGTCATTCGACTATAAGATCGATCAGAAAGATTTTACGGATAAGCGCGCGGTCCTTGAACGCGGGAATAAGCGCGCGGTCTTGCGGCGGATGAGCTTCTTCGCCTCGCTCTTTCGATAAGTGCTTGGATGCTATAGTCGCGCCATGCGAAGGCCTATTACGTTCGCGGTAGAAAAACAGCTGCCGGATTCACTTGCGCGTGCGGGCATAATTCAGACGCCGCACGGACCGATCAAGACGCCGGCATTCATTGCCGTCGCCACCAAGGCCACCGCAAAAGGATTGCAATCTTTGCAGTTTAAAGATCTTGGCATTCAGGCGCTTATCGCGAATGCCTATCATCTGTATCTGACTCCCGGTGAGAAGATAGTGGAAGAGACAGGCGGCGTCGGGAAATTCATGGCATGGGAGGGACCGACGATGACCGACTCCGGAGGATTTCAAGTCTTTTCGCTCGGCGTCGGCTTCGGCAAGCAAGTATCGAAATTCTCCAAGGAAGATGTCCCGCGCCAGGCAGCCGTAGCCGTATACGACGAAGATATTGCGACGGAGCACGGAAAGCTCGCGATCGTCGACGACGAGGGCGTGACCTTTACATCTCATCACGACGGCACATTGCACCGCTTCACGCCCGAGCGTTCGATCGAAATACAGCATGCGCTCGGTGCTGATATTATTTTCGCGTTCGATGAATTCGTGCAGCCGACCGCGCCGATCGAAGAGCAGCGCGAATCGATGGAGCGTACGCATCGTTGGGCTGCGCGCAGTCTCAAGGCGCATCGACAGAATATTGCAAAAAACGACTCACAGGGTATCTATGGCATCGTGCAGGGCGGCCGCTACGAGGAGCTTCGTATCGAGAGCGCAAAGACGCTCGCGGAAATGGATTTCGACGGCTACGGCATCGGCGGCTCGTTCAGCAAGGAAGATATTCTCGGCATACTCGATAAAGTGAATAGGGAATTGCCGCGAGAGAAACCGCGACACTTGCTCGGTATCGGTGAACCCGAAGACATATTTATCGGTACAGCAGCGGGAATCGATACGTTCGACTGCGTGATTCCGACACGCAACGGGCGCAATGGCACGGTCTTTACCGCAAAAGGGAAGATGAGCATGGAACGGGCGGAACTCGCACGCGATTTTTCACCGATAGACGCTGCATGTAATTGCATAGTATGCCGCACCTATACGCGTGCATACATCCATCACCTTTTCCGTGCAAAAGAAATGCTCGGTCTCGTCCTCGCTTCAATGCACAACATGGCGTTCCTCACATCGCTTACCGAAAAAGTGCGCCTCTCTATCCTTGACGGTACGTTTGAAAATTATCGCGCCGAATTTCTTTCTGCCTACAAAAGGTGAAGGCGGCCATACGGCCGCCCTCGGGTACTTAACCGATCTTCCTGGTGAGATCGGCACGCGCGATCTCCCGCGCGTTGCGCACGATGCGTCGCGCGTCGTGCTTCTTCAGCGGCGTTGCTGCCAGCCACATCTGCATGCAGCTGTGAATGATGGTCGCGGCCTGGAAGTCGCGAAGCCGATCAAGGCGGATCGCAGCTGCCTTGAAGCGTTTCGGCCCCGGCAGTTCGCCGCGCGCCAAACGGTCGCCTGCGACGCGCGCGAAATCGAGATGTGCGCGCAGGTTTGCGCTCATCTCGATATTTGTCCGTAGGATCTCGCGCGCGATCTCGTGTCCGACTTCCGGGTCGATCCCCGTACCCAGCCGCATCATGTTGTACATCAGTCGCGCGTAGACGTATTCGAGGGCTTTATCACTTAACGCGTGATCCTTCTTGCCCATGCTGTTCCTCCTCAGTGGCTGTCGGGGAGGGTATCGCGAAGCCGGTTTTTGAGCAACGTGACCGCTTTTGCTAAAGTAGCCGGATGGCTTTGCGGATCTCATCGTCATATAAACCCTCCGGCGACCAGCCGAAGGCCATTGATGCGCTGGTAAAGGGCCTCGAAAAAGGCGAGCGGCACCAGACGCTCCTTGGCGTCACCGGCTCGGGCAAGACCTATACGATCGCGAATGTGATCGAAAGGCTGCAGCGACCGACCCTTGTCATCGCGCACAACAAAACGCTCGCGGCGCAGCTCGCGAGCGAGTACCGCGAATTCTTTCCCGATGCGGCGGTGCATTATTTCGTTTCGTACTACGATTACTACCAGCCGGAGGCGTATGTCCCGGTCACCGACACGTATATCGAGAAAGAGGCGATGATCAATGAGGATATCGAGCGGCTTCGGCATGCGGCAGCGCAGGCGCTCCTCACGCGACGCGATGTGATCATCGTCGCGTCGGTCTCCTGCATCTACGGCTTGGGCAGCCCTGTCGAATATAAGAATTCTATTCTGCGCCTGCCGAAAAGCGAACCCGAAACTCGTGCCGCGCTCGCGCGTAAGCTCATACAAATGTATTACGAGCGTGTCGTCGGCGATCTCTCGCCCGGCACCTTCCGCGCGCTCGGTTCCCGCATCGAGATCATGCCCGCGAGCGAGCGCATGATCTACCGGCTCGATCTTGCAGGCGGAACGATCGCGCGTATCGAACAGATAGATCCCACGACACGGGAGCTTAAGCGCGAGTGTGATGAGGCGACCGTATTCCCGGCGCGTCATTACGTGACGCCCAAGGACGTGGTCGAAGCGGCGCTTCGCGACATCGAATTCGAGCTCTCGGAGCGCCTCAAAGTACTGAATGATTCCGGCAAGATACTCGAAGCCGAGCGTTTAAAACGTCGCACGCGCCAGGATATTGCGATGATCCGCGAGTTCGGCTACTGCAACGGCATCGAAAATTATTCGCGCCACTTCGATCGTCGTCAGCCGGGTGAGCCGCCGTATACGCTCCTCGACTATTTCCCGAAGGATTTTCTCACCGTCATTGATGAGTCGCACGTGACCGTGCCGCAGATCGGCGCGATGTACGCGGGCGATCGCTCGCGCAAAGAAATGCTCATCGAGCACGGCTTTCGTTTGCCCTCGGCCGTCGATAACCGTCCGCTGAAATTCGACGAATTCGAAAAAAATGTCGGACAGACGCTCTATACCTCAGCCACGCCGGGGCAGTACGAGATCAATCACAGTCCAAAACCGATCCAGATGGTGGTGCGCCCGACCGGTCTCGTCGATCCCGAAATTATCGTGCGCCCGATCGTTTCATCTGATTCATACGAGGGCCAGGTACGCGATTTCATCAAAGAGGCCGAAGCCGTGACCGCAAAAGGCTCGCGCTCCATGGTGACAGTGCTCACGAAGAAGATGGCGGAAGATCTTGCCGCATTTCTGGAGG
>JAFAPB010000058.1 GCA_019247335.1 Candidatus Kaiserbacteria bacterium | reverse complement strand
GAACCGGCCGGTCCATGCGTGATGTGCTTTTTCTCATGGACTGCTCCAAAGATCATGCAGCGAGACTGCACGATTTACTCGACAATGTCAAAGGCCGGCTCGCGCCGGCCTTTTGAAAATTCATTTCGGACAAGTTACACGATCTCGCAGGTGCCGCCGGCGCACGCGAGCTCTTTTTTCTGCTCGGTCTCGTCGGTGCGCTCGTAGATGACGAGCTTCGAGTAATCGATCTGCGGGAATTTCGAGGCGAGATTCTCGTAGGTCTTCTTGTCGATAGATTCGTACGGCGCCAAGCGATAGACGTGATTCTCGCGCGGGAGGAACGAAAGGCCGCCTATGATGTCCCAGTTCTCGAAGAGCCAGGCGACGACCGCCACCCACTCGTCTTCGCCGACGGAGATTGTGGCCGACGGGTTGTGCTCGGTCCAGTTGAGCTTCACGAGCTTCCAGTATTCGAGCTGCTCGATCGCCGAGAGGTCGTTCTTGAAGACCGATCCCTGCGGCGCCTTGACCGGAAATTCTAGGACATACGTGTTCGCCTCTCCTGCGGTCTGCCCGACTTCCGGATGATGTGGGATGCCCTGATCGCGGACCATCTTGTAGAGCGAGTCGGTCGCCGAGATGCGGACGCGGCGGACGTAGTACTGCGAGTGGCGTGGATGAATGCCCGAGGAGCAGTCGAACGCCTGCGAAACGGTGCCCGAGGGCTTCACGCACGTGATCGAGGACGACTGCGGGATGCCGAAGCGCTTCGCATACGTCTGGTTCGTTTTGATCGCGACCTGACGCATCTTCTTCATCGTCGCGCCGTTGCGGACTGCCGGAGAATCCCACTGACCGGTGATCGAGACGCCGAGGAGGCGTTCCTGCTCGCAGTTATCGGTCCAGTCCTTCGAGATGTAGTTGAACTTCGTGAGCGTCGATTGGTAGGTGCCGAGCAAAGTAGCGAGACGCGCCTTGCGGAGGAGTGATTTCTCCGTGTCGTCGGCGCGGGCGATCACTTCCGAGAGATTGCAGAACTGCTTGGACTGCAGGATGATCTCGCCGCACGGGTTCGTTCCCACCTGCCCGACGAAATTCGTCTTCTTGCCGTACTTCTTGCGGAGGAGTTCGAGGCGCCGTGCCGGCATCGTCTTCTCGAGAGAGCCGCGGTTGAAGATGCCGCGCTCGCCGGTACCCGATTTCATCAAAGCCACCCACTCGTCCATGAGCTCGGCGTTGGTCGGCTTCGTCTCGTAGACTGCGGAGTTGTTCGCTACGGAGCGGTACGGATCGGTCAGGAAGAACTGGCCCTTCTTCGCATCGCGGATCTCGACATCATCGAGGTCGGAGAGCGAGATCATCGCCGTGCGACGTACGCCGCCCGCGACCACGCACTCGCCGATCTTGCAGATGATGTCGTGGGCATCGATGTTGCGAAGGCGCCTTCCCTGGCGGCGCAAAATGCGATCGCGCGCAAAGGCGAGCAGCGAGCGAAGCGGCTCGGGGCCCGAGGCCTTGCCGCCCATCGTTTTCAAGCGCGCGCCTGCCGGTCGGATGAGTGAGAAATCAAAATCGATATCCTTGCCCGCGTACCAGGTCTTGAGGCCGAGCGTGAGTGCATCGCACCATCCTTCCTTCGTGTCCTGCACGACGTGCATCGCGAGCTTCTCGCCGGTCTGCTTTTCGATCTGCGGAAGCTGCTGGATGTTGTAGCTTTCTACCGCATAACCGACGCCGCAGCCCTGCATCGAGAGGTACATGATCTCGGCAAAATCATCGAGCTTCACCGGCGCGGTGAACGAGCAGTTGTAGAAACAAGTGTTGCATTTGCGTGCCGGCGCACCCGCGAATTGCATCGCGCGCATCGACGGCATCACTTCCTGCTTGAGGATCGCGTCGCGGATCTCGGCGTACTCTTTCTTCGTGAGCTTGTCACCGAGATTCTCTTTCATAAAGCCGACATAGCGGTCGACGGTCTCGATCCAGGTCTCGCGGCGCTGCTCGCTCTCGATCCAGCGCGCGTAGGTGCGCAGGTACACGAACTCGCCGAGCGGGTTGTTTTTGAAATATTTTTTCGACTCTTCGGTGAGCTTTTTGACATGCTCCGGGACTTCGCCCTGCTCCTTGCGGATCTTGGAGTGCTCGGCGCGGTAGAGAATGTACGCCTTGGCGGTCGCGGCATAGCCCGAGAGGATGAGCTGACGCTCGACCTCATCCTGGCAGCCCTCGACGGTGGGGAGGAAATTCTTGTAGGTCTTCGTGATGCGCATCATTTCGCCGCACACTTTGTGCGCGACGACGATCGCTTCATCCTCCGACCCTTCGTTCGACGCTTTCATCGCTTTCGTGATCGCGGAAACGATCTTGTCGAACTCGAACGGCACGATACGGCCGTCCCGCTTCTGAATATTCGGGAGATATTTTTTGTAAACGCGGCTCGCCGCGCTGTCGGTGGGGTTCACACCCACGCTCGCTTTTTTGCGAGCTGATGTTGTCTGTGCCATGCGCATAAACCTAATTAATAATGACGCTCTACCCTAATGGGAGATTCATTGTACTCCCGTAAAAATCTCGTGCATCCGAGATTTTGGAGTGGATAACTGCCCTTCTCCTTCATCTTCGCCAATGCGCCGGCTGGAGAGCCGCTTTTAGCCCCAAATCAGCTGTCCGATACAGATAGCCACGTACTGGAGCGGGTAGAAATAGTAGAACGCATACCGGTCGGACGGCCCTTTTTTACCGTTATAGAGCGCTACACAGATCAGCGAGAGGATGCCGATGATCTCGATCGTCGAATCAATATAAAAGACGTGCAGATCCTGCTGATAGAGGCCCTCGAGCGCATGCACACCGATCGGAATAAGCCCTAAGATGGTGGTTTCCGCGATCGTCATAAGCCAGACGTTCTCGAAAAAGACGTAAAACGCGACGATCGCGAGTACGCCGGCAGCTCCGTAGTCGCTGTGGATGAAATCGGCGAGCGCAGCGCATGCAAGCGTCGCGAGCGACGCGACGACGAGGCCACGCTTTGCCTGGATGACCGCGATCGCAAGCAACCCGCAGCAGAGCGTGAAGACCACGTTCAAATAGAGGAGCGGCTCGCCGATGTGCACATTCGCCAGCGTGAACGGGACCTGCGAGACGACGGCGAGCGCGAAGAGTCGCATGCCATAGAGCGGCAGATCGCGCGTGTGGTATGCGCCGTTGGCGATCAGCCAGGCGAAAAGCGGAAATGCGAGGCGCCCGATAATGCGCAAAAAGAAATATTGCGGGAAGAAGAACAGGCCGACGTGATCGATCACCATCGTCATGACCGCGATGATCTTGATCTGGAATGCGGTCATACTGCTGCGGCGATTATTGCTGATCGCTTGTCGCCGCGGCAGCGGCGGCCGGATTCTCGCGGGCCTGCCGAAGCTGTATGAATGATCGCGTCGTCGGCGTGACGGCACTCATCGCTGCTGCATACACTGTCCCACCGATAAGCGCGAAGATCCCTGCGGCGCCGAGGTACATCAGGATGCGCCGCGTTTCAGGATTTTTGAGCAAATACAAAAACATGCCGGCAGTATACAAGATTTTCTAGAGCGAGACGATAAACGCGATCAGGAGAAATGCGCCGAGCGAGTAGCCGAGGTTCATGAGGCACAGTGCAACCGGCTTTTGATCCCAGATCATAGAGAGGAGTGAGACCGGAAGCGCGAAACCCGCCCAGAGAAGCGCTCCGAGAAAAAGCGCCGGCAACCCGGCAAGGTCGCCGTACGGCAGGGCTTCGCGAAGCCCGACCGCGATCACAAAAGCGGATGCGAACGCGAGCGCATTAAACAGATGCGTGTTGCGCCGCGCATGCTCCACCATTTCAGGCGTAAAGTTGCTGTACCGCATCCAAGAAGCGCCGAAAAGCCGCGGATGATACCAAAGCGCACCGAAAAGGAGAGCGGCGATCGCTGCGGCAAGGGGCGAAATGATCGCGTCGAGGGTCATAGCGCTCTCTCCCAAAGATCCCACACGGCCGCAGCGGTATTCGAAGGCGTGCCCTCGAGCGGTAGGTAGTGAAGATCGATGTACGGCAGTGAATTGCCCTCGATGATCCCCCATTTCTGCCCGTCGGGATCGCGCTCGGGATCGGCGATAATGAGATCGAATCCCACGACGGGCGCGCCGACAGCCTTCGCCGCGCGTTCAAGGTATTGGCGCAGTTTTCCGTGCTCCTTGCCAAAGAGTTCGCGCGTGTATCCCCCGAAAAGTCGTCCGGTGCGGTGTGAAAGCGGCACGATCTCGCCGAGCGCAGGGACAAAATCGGGTGTGCGGCCACTGCGTGCAAGGAATCGCAAGCTTTCATCCGTGAGAACAATGTCTTGTACGCGCTCCGGCCTTGTATGATTCGCTTTTTGAATAAGCACTTCTATGGATGAGAGGCCGTCGCCGACGACGCGCGGCGCACGCGCCTCGAAAAATCCTGCGAGCTTTCCGCCGATCACCGTGCCGCGGCAAACGCTCCCCTCTATATATTCTTCGATCGCCACATAGCGGCAGAGTTTTTGCGCGCTCTCGAACGCGCGTTCGAGCTCTTCGAGCTCCCGCACGTTGACCGTCGTGTGGCGGCCGCGTGATCCGGCGCGCGGCTTCACCACGGCCGGCGCGCCGATCGCTGCAAACGCATCACGCGCGTCAGAGAGCGTCGAGACGGACGCGAACCGCGGCACATCAATGCCGGCGCTTGCGAGCGCGCGCTTGAGCGCGATCTTGTCGTCGATCCAACCATATGAAGGATACTCAAGCTGCGGCGGGACCGGCAGGCTTTGGAAATATCGCCACGCGCCGTCGATACGTGCGCGATAAATATCGGTGTGTTTGCCGATCAAGACGAGCTGTTCCATCTCGATCCCGCGGCGCCGCGCCTCTTCCCAGATCACCTGCGAGCGGTATGTCGCCGATTTCACCGGATCATGTGCGAATCGCGCACCCGGGAGCGCCGCGAAAAATCGATAGACCAGTGGGTCAAGTGCCACGACGAGCCGATCGATCGCGCCGACGATTTTACCGCGTTCACGTGGATCGCTGTCTGCTGCGAATATCATGCCAAGCGAATGCGAGAGATACGTTTCGAGATGATTGACCGGGCTGTTGCCGCAATCGGCGCATGCGCCCGGCGCCTCTTTATATTCATGCGGGGCGACTTCCGTCATGAGACCATTTTATCGTACGAAAACGCCCTCCTTACGGAGGGCGTTTTCTAGTGACCGCCGAGTGACATGAATGTTCACTTAGCTAGTAACGTCTTTCTAGTATTGCACGATCACCCCATCGCCTTCTACACCGTGGGGATAGCCTCAAAACCGGTGCGTCCCATCATTTTCTGCAACTTAAATAAGAGCGTTGAGTTCCAAGGGAGTGTGAGGCTGGAGGTCGGAAACGAGTCGAGTATCCATTCAGCATATGAAATGCTATTCGGTCCAAGGAGTGAATATTTTTGGCAATTACCATAGCGTTCCGGCGAGGACTCGATGAAATCGGCTATGCGATTCGCGTGGGAGCCGTCATCGCCTTCCACGACACCTTCGAGGTGACTATCAAATAGATACCTATCAGTGTAGAAGAACATTTCTATCCCTACCCATGGCGCGTAACAGTTCTTATGAAGATGCCCCCAGCTTATTTTTCCTTTTTTGCTTGCTTCCCAAAATATTTCCCACCGCGAGACTGTACCTTTACGATTGATTACGAACCAGGGATGGCGCGCAAAGGTAAACGGAAACGTCGCGAGCGACGTAAAAAGAAAGACCTGAATCCGGTCAGGCTTTAGTAAGCTCTTAAATTCTTGTTCTTTCATTTAAAGATTGAAATAAAAGATGGGAAAGCAGCCGATCGCGACCGCGAGTATTTGCAGTACAACTACGATAAATGTGCTCCGCGGCTCGCGCGGCATCCATTTGATCGCGAAAAATGTGATCAGCAAGACTTCGAGGAGAAGCCAGATCTGAAAAAGATGCGCTGCGGTCCCTTCGTCAGCTTGACGACGCGGCGTGCCGACAACGGCGATCATTCCGTATATGAGAACGATCGCCACACCGGAAAACGCAAGCGGTAGCCAAGCGGCGGGACGCTTGAGCATAGCGCGCATACCTATGAATTCGCGCCATTAGAATCTTTAGGAATTCCCCACTGCCACTGAGGCTTTTCTCCTTTCTTGTAGACGACAATGAGAAGAAGGACGGTCAATAAAATGATCGGCAGTGCGAACGTCAGCAAATTGCTCCCTGAATCGGGATTTCCCGGTATGTCTTTTTCTCTGCTAAGCGCGAGGCCAATGATGAGTAGGACGTAGAGAAAGGTAGTGCACCATCCCTGCCAGGTCGCCGGAGTCCAGCCCCATCCGAAGGCTTTGCGCTTAAACCAATAACGCTCGGGATTATCTTTCAGGTAGGCAATATAGCGGGCGAAGAAGTCCATACTATTTCTTTTCTACGATAATCGAGCATTTGGTGAGCAGCGCCGCGATGGCGCCAACCGCAACGAGCGTAGGCGCGAGAATCGCGCCGACGGCGCCGAACGTGAGCGGTATTTCCATAACCGTCTCGCCGCTCTCGTTCTTTATCGTGATACGCCTAATATTGCCCTCATGCAAGAGCTCCTTCACTTTCTGCAAAAGCTCTTCGCCGTTGATCCTGAACTCTTCGGTGGACATAATCTCATTCTACCAGCGGAGGGTGAGGGATTCGAACCCTCGGTGCCTTGCGGCACACGCGCTTTCCAAGCGCGCGCACTAGACCACTATGCGAACCCTCCAATCCGCGCCAGTATACGCGAGCGACTCTATTTAAAAAAGTTCGAGACGGCCACGGTTTGGCCGTCTCTGGCGTCAGTCGGACGCCGCAGTGTGCGCTTTGCTGATGGTCACAATCGCCTTGCGGATGACCGCTGTTCGCTCGCGAACGCCTTGCAGCGGAAGATAGCCGCGTCCGTGATCGTGCTGGATCTGCGCTGCATGATCATCCAGCCCCATGAGCGCACGTTCGATGTTCGCGATCGCGGTAGCGACGTCGTCAGGCGCAGACGACGCACAATTTTCGGTCGGACCCGCGAAAGGCACCGGGAGCGTCGTTGTCGTTGCAGAGACAGCCGGCTTCCCCTGCTTCACCGGCGCGATTTCCTCTGCCTTGCTTCCATAGCTACCGACTGCTTGACCGCCGCCTCCGGGCAGATGGCTCCTATTTCCCGCGGTGAGTCTTTGATGGTCGCGCGCACGTGCAAACGTCTCTGGACCAATGATCTTTGCATCGCCCATTGTTCTCTCCTCTTCTTGGTGGGCTCTTTCAAAACTATACATCCATACCTTCAAGCGCGGCAATGCGCTCTTCGATCGGCGGGTGCGTGGAGAAAAGCTTCTGTATCCACTGCCCTGCCGGGTGCGAGCCGAAGGGGTTTGAAATGAAAAGATGCGCGGTCGTTGTCGAGGCCCGCTGCATCGGCGCAGCGTATGAGCCGATCTTTTTCAGTGCGTTCTCTAAGCCTTCGGGGTAACGCGTAAGGAGCGCGCCGGATGCGTCGGCGAGAAATTCGCGCTTGCGCGAGATCGCGAGCTGGATAAGCTGCGCGGCGATCGGCGCGAGCAGCATCGCAAGCACAGCCGCGATCACGATCACGATATTCGAATTGCGCTCGCGATCATTCCCGCCCCAGTACGAGATGCGGAGCGCGATATTAGCCAAGACCGAAATAAAGCCGACGAGGACCACCGCAATGGTCATGACCAGAATGTCGCGATTGCCCACATGCGAGAGCTCGTGCGCGATCACGCCTTCAAGTTCCGAGCGCTCCATCATTCCGAGAAGTCCCGTCGTCACGGCGATCACGGCATGCTCTTTGTTGCGGCCTGTCGCAAACGCGTTCGGTTGCGGATCATCGATGATATAGACGCGCGGCTTCGGGAGCCCTGCGGTAATCGCGAGATTTTCTACGATGCGGTGTAGCTCGCGATACTGATTTTCATCGGTCGGATAGGCGCCTACGGAGCGGATCGCGACCTTGTCGGAAAACCAATACGCCCCGATATTGGTGACGATGGAAAAACCGAGCGCGATATACAGGATCGTCGTGTCGTTGTAGTAGAGCGAGAGCACGTAGCCGACCGCGACGACGATCGCGAGGAAAAAGGTCATGAGGACCCAGGTCCGGAAGACATTCCTGCCCTGCTGTGTGTAGAGCGTAGCCATGGGCGGCATTATACAAAAACGCTACCAGCCGCCACCTCCTCCGCCGCCGCCGCCGCCACCCGCGCCGCCCCCGCCTCCGGAGGCACCTCCCGCACCGCTCGAAGCAAAGGAGGACGCAAAACCTGCGCCGAAGCTGCCGGCAAATCCGCTCGGAGAGAACGAGGCGCCCGTGCCTGAGCCGGCATACCATGAGGGCGGCGGCATATTCAGCGAATCGAATGCTTTCGCCCATTTCTTTTCGACCTTGAAGATGATCGCGTAGGGCAGATATTTTTCGAACATATCGGGCGTGAGATTCTGCAGCCGATATTTCTCCGCGGTCTCGAGGTAGAGCCTGAAGCCGAGCCATTGCTCGCGCTCGATCGAGCCCTCCTTGTTCAGCCGCGCGCGGAAGTAGAGGGGGTACACGGCGATAAAAGCAGCGAGCGCGAGGATGCCTATTCCGATCGCTGCATCTGCCTGAAGCGCGAGGAGGGAGAGTATCCCGTCGATGAGGATCATCGCAACGACAAACACAACAAAAATGACAGCGATCAGGGTTTTCATTCGTCGCTTCGCTGTGTCGGGATCGAGGTCATATGCTTTCGTGTCACCCGAGGTCTCCTTATAGAGATCGGTTTCGAGGAGCGTCATCGCTGCGTAAAGTGCGCGGGCACGAGAGGAGCTTTTACGAGCCTCCCGTGTGGAGAAACGACCGTCGATCAATAATATGTCGAGCAATTTACTTTCGTATGCCTCCATGTCCGGACCGTTCTCGCGCACTCGCGTGATGATGTAGTCTTTTGCGGCGAGACCAAATCCGCGAACGACGACAAAAATAAATACTGCGATTATAGCGACCACAAAGAAAATTCCGTACATATCGTCAAACGAAGATTCGGCGTACGACATCAGCGCGAATATACTCACGAAGAGCACGGCGAGCGTGACATAGGCGATGTATTTTGCGATGCGCACTCCCGGATGATCGACTTCCTCTATCTTGAGATACTGGCGCACCGCGAGATCGATAATGGTCGCGGGCCACGAGCGCTTTGAGAGACGACCGTGTACGAGCACGTCGGCTTCGGCTGGTTTTATTTTTTGCGGCGGCTCATATTCCGGCACGATCGTTCCCCTGCCCTGCGCACGTTCACGGCGGATCTGGTAGGCGCAAAAGAGCGCGGCGAGCAACAGGAAGGCTAACGCGATCAGCGCATATTTATGATCATGCCAGAGCCGCTGCTGCGTCGTCGGGTAGGTCACGTAGCCTTTCGGGAAACCGACGGCGACCGTAAGTCCTTCTCCGGGATTGAGCGGAGGGCCGGAAAAGACGACTGTTGTGGCACCGTTCTCATTTCCATTCTCCGTCGTCGTACACGAATTCGTTGAGCCGCGATTGCCCCAGTAGCATCGCACTTTTACCGAATCGAGCGGCACGACCGCGGGCAGGATCACTTTTGCGGAACTCGCTTTGATCGGGCCCGGCCAGTCGTCGCCGGTTGCATTCCAATAGATCTCATCGAACGTGTCGTATGAAGCGAGCGCATACTCCGCCGTGTACGAAATAATATATGTATGTTTGCCGGCGATCGTCGCATCGGGGTCGCCGATCTTGATGCGGAGTTTGCCGTCCTGGCTTGAGAGCGTAAACGGGTACGGGTTGCCGCTCTCGTCGATCGCACTGATGTCGCTGAAATCGAGCGAGCCCGAGCGATCGAGCGAGCCCGAGCGGCCGTCGGCCGTCACATAGTCGTACGGAATATCGCGGTAGATGCCGTGATGTGATTCCGAGCCGAAATCATATTGAATCGTCTCAACGACCGAGATCGAATCGTCGGTATTGACCGTTATCCGGCTGTCGAACGAATCGATGGACTCCGCATGCGCAAAAAGCGGAAGAAGCAAAAGCAGCGGGAGCGCGTAGCGCGCGGCTTTCATGTTTTTAGAATTGGACCTTCACGGGCTCGCGGGCAGCGGCCTCATCGGTACCGAGCTGGAAGAATTCGTTCGAGCTGAAGCCGAACATATTGCCGATCAGATTCGACGGGAACGACTGCAGTTTCGCGTTTAGCTCCATCACGACGCCGTTGTAGAAGCGTCGCGCCGCCTGGATCTTATTTTCCGTATCCGAGAGCTCGTTCTGCAGCACGACGAAATTCTCGTTCGCCTTCAGGGTGGGATAATTCTCCGCAACAGCGAAAAGCGATTTGAGCGCGCCGGAGAGCATGTTTTCTGCATCGGCTTTTTGCTCCGGCGTGGTCGCGTTCATCGCGCGTGTGCGCATCTCGGTCACTTTTTCGATCGTGCCGCTCTCGTGTGCGGCGTAGCCTTTCACCGTTTCGACGAGATTCGGGATGAGGTCGTAGCGGCGTTTCAACTGCACGTCGATATCCGACCACGCTTCTTTCACGCGCTGCGTGAGCGTGACGAAGCGATTATAGGTGGCGATAAGCCAGATAATGATGATAACGACGATCGCTATCAAGATGTAAGTGATCATGAAGATATAGTACACCGAGCGTTCGAGACTACAAGTGAAGCGGCCCTTCTCGGGCCGCGTCCACTACATGTCCATGTCTCCCATGCCACCTCCGGGCATGGCTGGCTTTTTCTCTTCGGGAATATCGGCGACAGCCGCTTCCGTCGTGAGGAGTACCGCTGCGGCCGATGCCGCATTTTCGACGCCGGAGCGAGTTACCTTCACGGGATCGATGATGCCGGCCTCGATCATATCGACGATCGCGACATCATCGCTTTCAACGGCCGCGTTGAATCCGAACGCGCCGCCTTTTTTGACGACATCATGCAAGATCACCTGTCCGTCCTCGCGTCCCGCATTCTGTGCGATCTGAAGCAAGGGCGCATTGAGCGCGGAGAGGAGGATCTTGTAGCCGGTCGTGTACTCATCGTGCGCGCCCTGATCGAGTTTTTTGCCGAGCTTGTCGGAGACCTTCGCGAGCGCGGAGCCGCCGCCCGAGACAATGCCTTCGGCGATCGCCGCCTTCGTCGCATTCACTGCGTCCTCGATCTTGTCCTTGAGATATTTCATTTCGGTCTCGGTCGCTGCGCCGACGCGGATGACCGCGACGCCGCCCGAGAGCTTCGCGATGCGCTCTTCAAGCTTTTCGCGATCGTACTTCGATTCCGTGTTCGCGAGCTGCGAGCGGAGGCTCTCGACGCGCGCTTCGATCTCGCTCTTCTTGCCCTTGCCACCGACGATGACCGTCGAGTCTTTCGTAGCAACGACGCGTGTTGCCTTGCCGAGCATATCGATCTCCGCGCTCTCGAGCTTCACGCCGAGATCTTCCGAAACGACTTGCGCGCCGACCGTGATCGCGATATCCGCGAGCATTTCTTTCTTGCGATCGCCGTAGCCCGGCGCTTTGACGGCGAGGATGTTGAACGCGCCGCGGAGCTTGTTGAGAATGAATGTCGCGAGCGCTTCGCCGTCGACATCATCCGCGATGATGACGAGATCCTTCTTGCCCGCCTGCGCCACCTTTTCGAGGAGCGGCAGAATTTCTTTGATCGACGAGATCTTTTTGTCGGTAATGAGGATCGGCGCGTCTTTGATGGTCGCTTCCATGCGCGAGGTATCCGTCACGAGGTAGGCCGAGACATAACCCTTATCGAACTCCATGCCTTCGACGAAATCGCTCTCGATGCCGATCGACTGCGACTCTTCCACCGTGACAACGCCGTCCTTGCCGACCTTGTCGACGATATCCGCGATCGTTTTGCCGAGCTCTTCGCTCTCTGCCGAGATCGTCGCCACCTGGCGAATCTCCGCCTTGCCTTTGACCGGCTTTGCCATTTTCTTGAGCTCGTCCACCGCGTCTTTTGCGGCGGCTTCGATGCCGCGGCGCACCATCATCGCGTTGGCGCCGAGCGCCGTGCGCTTCAGGCCCTCGTGCACGATCGCCTGGGTGAGAACGACCGCAGTCGTCGTGCCGTCGCCGGCTTTGTCGTTGGTCTTCGTCGCAACTTCCTTCACGATCGAGGCGCCCATGTTCTCGAACTTATCAGCGAGCTCGATCTCTTTGGCGATCGAGACGCCGTCGTTGGTGATGGTGGGACCGCCCCAGGATTTGGCGAGCGCGACGTTGCGGCCCTTGGGACCGATCGTCACTTTGACCGCATTCGCAACTGTGTCGACGCCGCGCTTGAGCGCGGAGCGGAGCTGTTCATCAAAAAGTACTTGCTTTGCCATGGTTGGAATCGGTTAAAAGATAATTATTTGGTGATTGCGAGGACGTCGGACTCGCGCACGAGGAAGTATTCCTCCTCATCGCCTATGACGACCTCATTGTCCCAGCCGGAATTGAAGATCACTTTCGCGCCGACTTTGATCGACATCGGGATAAGTTTTCCGTCGTCGCTGACGCGGCCGGGGCCAACGGCGATGACCACACCGAGCTTCGATTTTTCCTTCTGTGCCGTGTCCGGAATGATGATGCCCGCGATCGACTTTTTCTCCGGCAGCTCCTCGCGGCGCACGAGCACGCGATCCGAGAGCGGCTGGATATGCATCTTCGAATTCTTCGTTTCTTTTGCCATGTTTGGAAATAATGAGCTTTTAATTGGGGGTTTGTCCCGTGCGCTTGCGTTCGCAAGACACACGGGACGACGCGCACAATATACATGAATATGAAGGAGCGGGACAACTTGACAGCACCGATATAAAACTATATAATATATAGAGTAGCGAATTCTCTGCTTTTGGGAGTACCACACAATGGTCATCGTCGACCTTCTCTTGATCGCCGTCGTTATTGCCTCGGTCGTCGCATTGTTAGCCTACGGCGGCGAACGTTCGCACTGGCCGCTTGGTGCGCTCGCCGCATTCATGATCCTCGTACAGCCCGCGGCGCACGCGCTCCGTGCGCTCCTCGCGCCCCGGCTCGACGGCGCTTTCGGACAGTACAGCTATTCGTACATCGCGCTCATCGCGACCGCGGTTGTGATCGCCGTCATCGTCCGCCTTCTCCGGCGCACCCGACCGGACGAGTAATTCCGTCCGATTATGCCGCGCTCCGCGAGGGGTTGCGGCATCTTTTTTCCATACTTGATTGCCCCCTCACAGTGTGGTAGCCTCTTCGGCAATGGTTTCTCTCCAAGGGATCTTGCCCTACGTGCAGGTGGCGCTCTCCGCGCTTCTTATCGTCTGCGTCCTTTTGCAGCGCACGGGGGCCTCGCTCGGAGGCGCCTTCGGCGCGGACAACTTTTCGTCCGGCTTCCACACTCGTCGCGGGTTTGAGCGCACGCTCTTCCAGGCGACCATCGCGATCGGCATCCTGTTCGCGTTGTCGGCTTTGATCAGCCTTCTTATCAGTTAACGCGCGCGCTCGGCACGAGCGCCCTAGTATGGATTCCTCCTCATCCGAACTCTCGGATAGTATGAGTAAATTGACGAGCATCCGTCGCATCTCACCCATCCGGCGCGTGGAGCTCTTGCTCCATCACTTCACGCCGGGCGAGCGCATGGTGCTCTATGCGCTTTCCGTCGCGCTCGCGCTCTCGGCGCTCGCGCTTCTTGCCGGGGTCAATGCCGCGGTCTCGGTGAATGTGCCGACCTCGGGCGGATCGCTCACGGAAGGCGTGATCGGCCCGGCGCGCTTCGTAAATCCGCTGCTCGCGCTCTCCGACGCCGATCAGGATCTCACACAACTCGTCTATTCGGGACTCACGCGCCCGCTTGCCGACGGTACCATCGTGCCAGATCTTGCCGAGAGCTATTCCATCTCGGCCGACGGCACGGTCTATACCTTCAAGCTGCGCGCGAACGCGAAATTCCAGGACGGCGCTCCGGTCACGTCGGCGGACGTGCTCTACACGATCAATCAGGCGCAGAACCCCGATATCAAAAGCCCGCGTCGGGCCGACTGGGAGGGCGTCGCCGTTTCCGCGCCGGACTCGCGCACGATCATTTTCAAATTGCCGAAGGCATACGCTCCCTTTATCGAAAATACAGCGATCGGCATTTTGCCGCAGCATCTCTGGAAGGATGTGACGGCTGAAGAATTTCCATTTAGCCAGTTGAACGTCCGCCCGATCGGCTCGGGACCGTACAAGATCGCCTCGGTCACGACCGATTCAACCGGCTCGCCCGTGCGCTACACGCTCGTTCCCTTCTCGGGCTACGCGCGCGGCAAAGCGTATCTCAATAAGATCACGCTCATGTTCTATCCCAACGAGCAGGCCGAAATGACCGCGCTCAACGGCGGCAGTATCGACGCACTCGCCGGCGTCTCCGCCGATGAGCTCTCGTCGGCGAAGCGTAGCGACATCGAGACCGTGACTGTTCCTTTGCCGCGCATCTTTGGTGTCTTCTTCAACCAGAATCACTCGCCGGCACTCTCCGACGCTGCGGCACGTGCGGCGCTTGAAGCAGCGATCGACAAGAACCGGCTCGTCTCGATGGTGCTCGAAGGTTACGGCGTGCCGCTTTCGTCCCCCATCCCGCCGTCGGTGAGCGCCGCCTCTGCCCCGCGACAAAACGTATCCACCGCATACACGCAGGATTCGATCGCGCTCGCGCGGGATACGCTCTCGAAAGGCGGATGGAGTTTCGACCAGGCGAGCGGTACGTGGACTAAGAATAAGCAGACGCTGCAGTTCACGCTCACCACGGCGGATGCGCCGGAATTGGTGAAAACGGCGGACGCGATCGCGACCGCATGGCGACAGGCGGGCGTCAAAGTTTCCGTACAGGTCTATCCGATCGCGGAATTGAACGAGAGCGTGATCCGACCGCGCCAGTACGACGCGCTGCTTTTCGGCGAGGTCGTGGGTCGCTCGATGGACCTCTTCGCCTTCTGGCACTCCTCGCAGCGAAATGATCCGGGGCTTAACCTCGCCTTGTACGCGAATTCGAAAGCTGATACACTCCTTTCGCAAGCGCGGGCAACGACGAATACGACCGACCGCGACAAGCTCTACTCGCAATTCGCCGACATCCTCGCAAAGGATCGTCCCGCGATATTCCTGTACGCGCCGGATTTCATTTACGTCGTGCCCAAAGGCCTCCACGGGGTCACTCTCGGTGCGCTCACGGCGCCCGCAGAGCGGTTCCTCACGGTGCAGAGCTGGTACATGGACACGGAGCGCGTGTGGAGCATTTTTACGAACCAAACAGATAA
>JAFAPB010000037.1 GCA_019247335.1 Candidatus Kaiserbacteria bacterium | reverse complement strand
TTCCGTGCGCGACATGGGCGCGGCATTCACACGCGGCTGCGCTGCGAGCGCCTGCGCGACCGCGCTCTCGGAGACGTTCAATCGCTTCGCGATCTCACGCTGGTATTGTTCGCGCGCGATCGGGCTTTGCACATCGGTCAGAAACGGCAAGACGACGAGCTCGACCGAGCGCCGGAAATTGTCGGGGCTCTTCGCATGCTCTTCGAGCACGTCGAGGAGGAATGTAACAATGTCTTTCGACTCACGAATGGCGGCGCGCCAGGCCTCGGCGTCTTCTTTGATGAGATCCGCCGGGTCTTTCCCAGCTGGGAGACGCGCAACTTTTACATTCAAACCGCCCTGGAGCGCCGCCCGGGCGGCTCTGCCCGCCGCCTTGATGCCCGCCTGGTCCGCATCGAGCGCGAGAACCAGGTTTTCGGTCATTCGCTTGATGAGTGCGGCGTGTTCCGGGGTAAAAGCCGTACCGGAAACCGCTACCGTATTGGTCCACCCGGCCTGATGGCTCGCGAGCAGGTCCATTTGCCCCTCGACGAGGATGGCGAAGTTGTGCTTGCGTATCGCCATTTTGGCCCGATCGAAGCCGTAGAGAATGCGGGATTTATGGAAAAGCGGGGTTTCGGGGCTGTTGAGATATTTGGGCGCATCCGGCGAGGCCTTCTCGCCGAAGGTGCGGCCGGAGAATGCGATCACGCGGCCGGCGCTATCGGCGATCGGGAACATGATGCGGTTGCGGAATTTATCGATGAGCCCTCTATCGCCTTTTTTCGCGAGACCCGCATTCACGATTTCCGCATCCGAATATTTCTTGCCCTTCAAATGATCCGAGGCTTCGCTCCACGCGTCGCCTGCGAGCCCCAATCGAAATGCTTGTATCGTGCCGTCTTCCATACCACGACCCTGCAAATATGCTTTGGCGCTTTTATCGAGCCGCGAGCAATAAAAAATAGTCGCCGCTTCCATAAGCTCGAGCAATCGCTCACGCGCATCTTTCTCCCCTTTCGCGCCGCGCTCGTATTTGAGCTCGACGCCAGCGCGCTCGGCGAGCACTTTCAACGCGCCCTTGAAATCGAGTCCTTCGATCGCTTCGACGAATGAGAAAATATCGCCGCCGACGCCACAGCCGAAACAATGATACGTGCCGCGTTCGGGCGAGACGTGGAATGAGGGCGTCTTTTCCGCGTGGAAGGGGCAACGCGCCCGCATGCTGCTCCCCGCCCGCTCCAGCTTCACGTATTGCGAAACAACGTCGACGATCGACAGACGATCTTTTATTTGCTGTACGGTGTCGGTCGCCATGAGGGCATTATGCACTTCTCTTTAAAAAACGTCGCCCCGGCCGGAAAAGCACTCCGGCAGGGGCATGGTTGTGAATTCTCGCTTACTGCAAGAGTGCGAGCAGGCTGTCCACGAAGATTCGCCCTTCGGTCTCGAAATCGGGCTTCTCGTCCTCATCCGCTTCTTCGCAGAGGCGGGCATAGAGCGTCACGCGCTCTTCGTAGGCGCCGGTCGCATTCCGCTTGGGAATGAGCAGCATGAATTCCGTGCCGCTCGCGACCGCGAAGTAATGGGCCGCTTCGAATTGCGTGCCCTCGATCATCGGGCTCTCTTCCGTCGGCGGCACATAGGCGCCGAAGGTTTCGAACGCGGCTGCGAACTCCTCGGGCCCGATCTCTTCGAGCTTCCGGAACAGCGCTTCGAGGTTCGGGACGTCGATCGGTAATCCCCATCCTTCGCGAGGAAGCGGGAATTTAGGCGGTGCCGCGCTCTGCGCGGTCGGTGCGTCTGTCATGTTTCTGGTCCTCCTCGTCGCCAGAATGCTGATACTGCTTTAACGGTACGTGTAACCGTTACGAGTGTCAAAAGCTCCGGGGGCCTCCTTGCGGTTGCCCCGTCATTTCTTGCGCAGCGGCATTTCGAAATCAGGCGCAGGCCCGAAGAGATATTCTTCGAGCACGTGCACCAGTTTGCCGCCCAGGTTCGACCGTTCCGTTGCCGACGACTCGCCCATCACGTATGTCCGCACTCGGCAGCTGCGAAGGCTCGCATGAGCAGGTACAACTACGAGAAGGCTGCCGCGACCAAGTTCAAAGATAAGACCGCAGAGCGTGTCATATCCTGTGATTGGGATCTCAGTCGGCGTGCGAAATTCTTCGATCGACGAGGCGGCACAGACGAGATCCGCCTCGGTCAATTCCGGATGGAGGCGCAGCATGTCGGCGAAATCCGTCGAAATCGACGGTATTTCGCGAACGCCGAAGAGCCAGCGCCATCCGACGAGCGGATGCCATGGCGGCCGTGATGTTTTGCCTTTTTCGCGCACTCTTGAAAGGAGTGCGACGGCGAGCAGTGTTACTGCGTGTCGCATATCGACTCCTTTGTGCTGACTTTGGCCTTCATATCACGCGGCACATAAACAAAAAAGCCCCGAAGGGCTTTTTTGTTAGCGGAGTCGCTTGTTAGCGCTCCACTGTTTCGCGTTCGTTCTCCGGGAGATCGACCGGTTCGCGTGCGGCGAATTCGGCTTCCATCTGCGCGATGATCTCGTGCTTCTTGGAGCCGTGGAATCCGGTACCTGCAGGGATCAAGCGGCCGATGATGACGTTCTCCTTGAGGCCGACCAGACGGTCGACAGCGCCGGAAACCGCAGCCTCGGCGAGTTTGCGCGGCGTGTTCTGGAATGAGATCGCCGAGAGGAATGACGCGCGTGTGAGCGAGACTTCCGTGATGCCCAAGAGCAGCGGCTTCCCCTTCGCGGCTTCGCCGCCGTCTTCCTTCGCGAGCTTGTTGATGCGCTCGAGCTCGAAATCGGTGATGATCTCGCCCGCCGAGACGCCCGTGTCGCCGGAAGAGGTGATCGAGACGCGGCTGAACATCTGCTTCACGATGATCTCGAGGTGCTTGCGCGCGGTCGAGACGCCCTGGAGCTCGTAGATGCGCATAATTTCGGAGATGATGTATTCCTGCGCGCGCTCCTTGCCGGCGAGGAGGAAGAGCTCATCGAGGTCCGCCGATCCGTCCGTGAGGAAGTCGCCCTTCGCGACATTGTCGCCCACTTTAACGACGATCTGGCGGGCAGGATGGACGCGATATTCCGCATCCTTCTTCGCGGCCTTCGCGGTCTTCCCTGCCGAGCCTTCGCCTGGAAGGATGTGGATCACGGTTTCCTGGCCGTCTTTGACGAGATCGGTGACGACGCCCGCGACGCGTGAGATAGTCGCCGGGAGTTTCGGCATGCGGCACTCGAAGACTTCTTCGACGCGCGGGAGACCCATCGTGATGTCGCCGCCGGATTGTGCGACGCCGCCAGTGTGGAAGGTGCGCATCGTGAGCTGCGTGCCCGGCTCGCCGATCGCTTGTGCGGCGATGACGCCGACGGCTTCGCCAACATCCACCATGTCGCCCGTCGTGAGATCGACACCGTAGCACTTCTGACAGACGCCGCGCGCGACCTTGCAGTTCATCGGAGAACGCGCGGTGACAGACGAGACGGTCATATCTTCCTCGATCGCCTTCGCATCATCGCGCGAGAGCATTGTGCCGCGCTTGAACGCGCCGGCTTCTTCCGCGAGTACGCGGCCGTGGATGCGGTCGGCGAACGAGCCGCCGATATTCTCCTTGCCCGGACGCGGGATCGTGACGCCCTCGCGTGTGCCGCAGTCGGCTTCGAGCACGACCACATCGTGCGCGACGTCGAAGAGGCGGCGCGTGAGGTAGCCGGCACGCGCGGTGTTAAGCGCGGTGTCGGCGAGGCCTTTGCGGGCGCCGTGCGTCGAGATGAAGTATTCGATCGGCGTGAGACCTTCCTTGAGCGCGGAGGTGATGGGAAATTCGATGATCTCGCCGCGGGGGTTGGTGATGAGGCCCTTCATGCCGGCCATCTGATGCAGCTGCACGGCGGAGCCGCGCGCGCCGGAGGTGATCATGTCGTGGACCGGTCCCTGATTGTCGAGCGATTCGATGACGTGCTTGCGCAGATCATTGGAGACCTTCGCCCAGATGTCGATCGTGGCACGGCGGCGTTCCATATCGGTCAGAAGTCCGTTCTCGAAGTTCTCCTGTTCCTTCGCGGCAGCTTCGCGGCCCGCGACGAGCATATCTTCCTTCACCTGCGGCACGACAACATCGGAAATGGACCACGTGATGCCTGCGTATGTCGCATAGCGGAAGCCGAATGCCTTGATCTTGTCGAGAATGCGCGGAATGCCGTCGAGTGAGTAGTGCGCGACGAGATTCTGCACCAAGGCTTGCATGCGCTTGTTGGTGATCTCCTCATTGATGAAGGGGAAATCGTTCGGAAGCACGGAGTTGAAGAGGAGGCGACCGACGGTGGTCTCAAAGACCTTGCCTTCGTACTGCGCGTACTTCTTATTTTCAGACGGAAGCACCTTGATCTTGGCGCGCAGATCGATCGCGCCGAAATCGAACGCGGTGATCGCGGCGTTGGTCGTCGGGAACGCGCTCCCCTCGCCTTTCAATCCAGAAACAGATTTCGTCATCCAGTAGCAGCCGAGCACGATGTCGAGAAGCTTGGACGCGACGACGACGTCGCCCGAACCGGGTTTTAAGACGTTCTTGTTGGCGGACATGATCTTCGCCGCTTCCATCTGCGCAGCTTCGGAGAGCGGCACGTGGACGGCCATCGCGTCGCCGTCGAAGTCCGCGTTGTACGCGGGGCAGACGAGCGGGTGCACCTGGATCGCATTGCCTTCGATAAGCACCGGGCGGAACGCCTGGATTGACTGGCGGTGCAGCGTCGGTGCGCGGTTGAGAAGCACGTATTTGTCCTGGATCGCCTCTTCGAGGATCGGCCAGACTTCCGGCGCCTCGTCTTCGATCAAGCGTCCGGCGCCGCGAATGTTGTATGCGAGTTCGCGCGCAAGGAGGCCTTGGATCACGAACGGACGGAAGAGCTCGAGCACCATGTGCTTGGGCAGACCGCATTCATCGAGCGCGAGATCCGGGCCGACGACGATAACGGAGCGACCGGAGTAGTCGACGCGCTTACCGAGAAGATTCTGACGGAGATAGCCGTGCTTGCCCTTCAAATAATCGGCGAGCGACTTGAGCGCGCGGCGGCGGCCGCCGAGGATGCCGAGGACGCCGGCGCCGCGGCGCATCGAATTGTCGAGGAGCGCGTCCACTGCTTCCTGGAGGATGCGCTTTTCGTTGCGGAGAATGACCTCCGGCGCGTGGATCGCAAGAAGGCGCTTCAAGCGGTTGTTGCGGTTGATGACGCGGCGGTAGAGGTCGTTGAGGTCGGATGACGCATGGCGGCCGCCTTCGAGCGCGACCATCGGGCGAAGCGCCGGCGGAACGACCGGAAGGCGCGTCATAAACATCCACTCGGGGCGGACGTCGGCCCGCTTCAGCGCCTCGGCAAGACCCAAGCGCTTGCGCAACTTGTCCTTGTCGGCGGCACCTGCCTTTTCGTATTCGGCTTTGAGATTCTTGATGAGCTTATCAAGGTCGATCTGTTTCAGGATCTGATAGAGCGCCTCGGCGCCGATCGCGGCGCGGAACATCGCGCCGTATTTCACGGCGTAGAGGTGATACATCGCCTCATCGAGGACGACGCCCTGCTCGATCGATTCGATCTCTTTCTTCGCCTTCGTTGCCTTTTCCTTGAGATCCGTCTTCGTGTCGGCATTCTGCGCGGCTTTCGTCTTGGACTGAAATTCCTGTTCGAGGTCCTTCAAGAGGCGCGTACGTTCGTCTTCGTTGACCGAGGTCACGATGTAGCCCGCGAAGTAGACGACCTTCTCGACTTCAGCCGCCGAGAGGCCGAGCATGAGCGCGATACGCGACGGGATGCCGCGGAGGAACCAGATGTGCGCGACCGGGGTCGCAAGGTCGATGTGGCCCATGCGCTCGCGGCGCACGATGGCCCGCGTGATCTCGACGCCGCACTTCTCGCAGACGATGCCGCGGAAGCGGATGCCGCGGTATTTGCCGCAGTAGCACTCGTAGTCCTTCTCGGGACCGAAGACGCGCTCATCGAAGAGGCCGTTTTTTTCCGGTCGCTGGGTGCGGTAGTTGATCGTCTCGGGCTTCGTGATCTCGCCGTACGACCATTCCTCGATCCGGTCAGGCGAAGCGAGGCGCATCGCGACGGCTTCGAAATCCTGCGGGATCTGATCCTTTCGTTTGGTGATGTTTTGCATAGGTGATGTTCGTTAGGCGATTAAAGGCTGGCTTCCCTTTCCATAAATTCGATGTCGATACCGAGACCGCGCAAGTGTCTGACCAAGACGTTGAACGTCGCCGGCGTGTTCGTTTCCTGAATGCGCTTGCCGGAGACGATCGCATCGAATGCGGCGGAGCGGCCCAGGATGTCGTCGGATTTGATCGTGAGAATTTCTCGCAAGGAGTACGCAGCTCCGTAGCCGAGGAACGCCCACACTTCCATTTCTCCGACGCGCTGGCCGCCGTTTTGCGCCTTGCCGCCGAGCGGCTGCTGGGTCGTGAGCGAGTAGGGGCCGATCGAACGCATATGGATCTTGTCTTCCACCATGTGGTGCAGCTTCAGCATGTACATGACGCCGACCATGACGGGCTGCGCAAATGATTCACCCGTGCGGCCGTCGAAGAGCGTGCGCTTTCCTGTCTCGGAAACGCCTGCTTCTTTAAGCTCGCTTTTGATCTCCTCTTCGGTGGCGCCCGAGAACGACGGGACGACGGCCTGGTAGCCGAGCATTTCAGCGGCGAGACCGAGGTGCGTCTCGAGAATTTGACCGAGGTTCATGCGCGACGGGACGCCGAGCGGAGTCAGAATGATGTCCACCGGATTGCCGTGCTCATCGAACGGCATGTCCTCTTCCGGCAAGATGCGGGAAATAACGCCCTTGTTGCCATGGCGTCCGGCGAGCTTGTCGCCGACCGAGATCGTGCGGAGCTGCGCGACCTCGATATGCACGCGCTTGATGACGCCGCTCTCGAGCTGGTCACCGGTTTCGCGGGAGAACACTTTGACGCCGATGACGCGTCCGCGCTTGCCGCCTTCCATGCGGAGCGAGGTGTCTTTCACGTCCTTCGCCTTTTCGCCGAAGATCGCGTGCAAGAGACGCTCTTCCGGGGTGAGCTGCGTCTCGCCTTTCGGCGTCACTTTGCCGACGAGAATGTCGCCCGGGCGGACTTCCGCGCCGATGCGGACGACGCCATCTTCATCGAGGTTGCGGAGCTTGAATTCGGAAACGTTGGGAATGTCGTGGGTCGTGACTTCAGGACCGAGCTTCGTATCGCGTACGATGCAGACGAACTCCTCCATGTGGATGGACGAAAATTTCGCATCCTTTGCGAGACGCTCGGAGATGACGATCGCGTCCTCGAAGTTGGCGCCGAACCAGGGCAAGAACGCGACGCGAACATTCTGTCCGATCGCGAGCTGGCCGCCGACCGAGGTCGAGGTATCAGCGAGGATCGTTCCTTTCTTGACGTTCTCGCCGACGGAAACGAGCGGGCGCTGATGGAAGGTCGTGAAGCCGTTGGTGCGCGAGAAATTGACGAGCTTATATTCCTTGGTCTTGCCGTCGTCATTTTTGACCTTGATGCACGAAGCATCGGCATAGGTCACCTCTCCCGCTTCTTGTGCGATGATGAGGCGGCCGGAATCCTTAGCGGCCGCAGCTTCGACGCCGGTCGAGACGACGGGCGCTTCGGGGACGACGAGCGGCACGGCCTGCTTCTGCATGTTCGAACCCATGAGCGCGCGGTTCGCGTCGTCGTTCTCGACGAACGGAATGAGCGAGGTCGCCACGGAGAACGGCTGGTTGGTCGCCACTTCGATGTACTTCACGTCTTCGCGGCGGACGAGTGTGGGCTTGCCGTGGAAGCGGACCTCCGCGATCTTCTCCGTGAGCTTGCCGTCCTCATCGCGCGGCGTCGCGGCATGCGCGATCGGGAAATTCTCTTCCTCGAGCGCATTCAGATACGCGATCTCTTTCGTGATCTTGCCGTTCTCCACTTTCGCGTACGGTGTTTCGATGATGCCGAACTCGTTGGGGCGGGCGTAGAGCGACATGTGCAAAACGAGTCCGATGTTCTTGCCTTCCGGCGTGTGGATCGGGCACACGCGGCCGTAGTGCGACGAGTGCACGTCGCGCACTTCGAGACCGGCGCGCTCGGAGGTGAGGCCGCCGCGGCCGAGCGTCGAGAGCGTGCGAAGGTGCTCGATCTCATCGAGGGTGTTGTACTGCTGCATGAGCTGCGAGAGCTGGTCGGTCGTGAAGAACTCGCGGATCGCGGCCTGGAACGGGCGCGGATTCACGAATGAGACTGGCGTTGTCGTCTCCGCGTCCACCATCGCCATGCGGTCTTGGATGTTGCGCTTCATGCGCGAGAGGCCGACGCGCATGCGCTGCTCAAGCAACTCGCCTGCGAAACGCACGCGGCGGAAGCCGAGGTGGTCGATGTCGTCACCTTCCGAATTCGGATTCTGATTGAGCTCCGCGATGTGCGTCACGATGCGGACGATGTCTTCGAGCGAGAGCGTGGAGTTCGAGATCTCTTTCTCCGTCGTCGGGAGTCCGAAGCGGCGGTTGAAATGGAAGCGGCCCACTTTCGAGAAGTCGTAGCGTTCGGCCGAGAGGATGGACTGCACGTGATCGCGCGCATTTTCTGCGGTCGCGATATCGCCGTCGCGGAGGCGCCGGTAGATCTCGACAAACGCCTCGTCCACCGTGTGCGCGGTGTCATGCGCGATCGTTGCGACGATCGCATCGCGTGCGGCAGAGCCGGCGAATTTCGCGGAGATCATCTTCTCGTCGGTGAGCCCCAAGACGCGCAGAAGCGCGGTGACCGGAAAGCGGCGCTTGCGGTCGATCTTCACATAGATCGCGCCGTCGGCATCTGATTCGATCTCGATCCACACGCCGCGCGACGGGATCACTTTGGCGGCGAAGTAATTCTTGCCTTTGTAAGGAACGGCTTCGAAGAACACGCCGTACGAGCGCGCGAGCTGCGGGACGATGATGCGTTCGACGCCGTTGATGATGAACGTGCCGTGCGCCGTCATCCACGGAAAATCGGCGAGGAAGATCTCCTGCTCTTTCTTTTCCCCCGTCGTCTTGTTCTTGAGCTCGACGACCATGCTAAGGGGCGCCTCGTAGGTCTTCATCTGCTGCTTCGCGTAGTGTTCATCCCAGCGGAGATCGCCGAAGGTGAACTTCTTGAGCGTGAGCTCGAACTTTTTGCCCGAGTGATCGCTTATCGGAGAGAATTCCTTGAAGACGCGTTCCGCTCCGCCTTCAACGAACTCCGTGAACGATGCGATCTGCGATTCGACCAGCGAGGGGAGCTTGACGAGGGGCTCCCGGTGACGGCCGAAGTATTTCTGCGGCCGCGCCTGCTTGGTTTTTGCCATGCGAGTGGGACACACGACGTTTCCGCCCGCGCAGCGGAACACCGTATGTGATTAGTATGAATGCCCTGTAATAAAAAATAGAGGTCCCGCGAAGATACCTCCGTTTTGCTCGATAAGCGGCCGCAACACAATCGAGGAGCAAATGTCGGCCAAATATATAGGAGGGGCTGCCCGACGTCAAGCGATATGGTTCGGACCGTTCGGATACTCCCGCGATTCGCGCAGCGAATGGAGGATACGAAGGAGATGCGCGACCCCTTTTTCGGTAACACCGATCTCAGTGAGGGGCGTAAAGTCGAGTTGCACGCCCTTTTTATGGGCTATCAATATATTGTCCCACAGAGGCGAGAATGCTTCACGCGCTCGGAACGCGGCATCCTCCGGATGCAGATGCTCGTCAATGTGCTTATCATCTATTGCTTCGGCAATTTCAGCGATAACAGGGGCATAGGACAAACGCTCTCCGCTCGCGAATTCGCGCTCCCGCTGGGCTTCACGTTCTCTCTTTTCCGCTTTCGCGCGCCGTAGTTCAGTTGCTCCTGCCCCCTGGATTTGACGCGACAGCCTTCTGTCTAACTTACCGTCCATATATGAATAGTGCCACATATAACCGTCTATGGAATCTGATTGATCTGACAAAAAAGAAAGGCCCGGGCGTATCATCTCGTCAGATGACCGTTTCCGGGCAAAGGGTATGACTTAGCTAAGTCATAATTACGCAAACCTTGTGTTACTTGAAGGACATCAGGTCCACAGCTTGAGCGATCCGTTCGGGCCGACTTCGTCGCGCCCGAGGTCGATCATATGCGAGAGATGGTGGGCGGTCATCCCCAGTTCGGCCGCCGCTTCTCCCGCGCTCAAGTGCTCGGAGCCTTGCCATTGTTGGGCATCGGCCCCGAATCTTCCCCGTCTTGAGCGCTGACCTTTTGCGCCCGCGGGTTTGTCGCCTTTCGCCATTCCTAGTCGTCCTTCTCACTTTGACACCCAGTCTGGGGTCATGCCGCATTCACAGCGAGGCACCGCGCCACGCTGCACGATCAGCGTAATACCGAAGCCGTGCTTAGGTCAACAGAGGTGTTCATTAACTGTTGGCTTTTCCTTTGCGCTTCCATTCATTGATCTTGCCGTGATGCCCGCTCAAAAGCACCGGCGGCACTTTATATTTCTTCTTTTTCCAGATGAGCGTTTCGGGCCGCGTGTAGACTTCCGGGCTCGAGACGCGCGCGCGCTCGAGCGATTCGGACTTACCGAGCACGCCCGGCACGAAGCGCGCGACCGCATCTATTACGGTCGCAGCGGGCAACTCTCCGCCCGTGAGCACGTACGGGCCGACGGAGACTTTTTTCGCCTTCAGTATTTTCTCGACGCGCGCGTCAATTCCTTCGTAGTGCCCGCAAATGAAAACGATGTCCTTCTTTTTGGAAAGCTTCTGTGCCATCGCCTCGTCGAACTGCGCGCCGTCGGTCGAGAAGAATATTTTCTCGACGCCGCTCTTCTTCCCCAGTGCTTTCTCAACTGCTTTCAACATCGGCTCGGGTCGCAGGACCATTCCCGGCCCGCCGCCATACGGGCGCCGGTCGACACGCACATCCTGCGTGCGCTTCCCGCCGACGAATTGCTTCGGGTCGTAGAACGATATTTTGATGCGCTTTTTCTCTATCGCGCGGCCGATGACCGAGCTTCTCAAATACGGCTCGATCGATTCCGGAAAAAGCGTGACGATATGAAAGTGAATCATGACTTTACGAAAGCGGCCCCTTTCGGGGCCGCGAGCTTATTCGCTCTTGAGATCGTTGATGACGTCGTCGACCGTCGTGTCGCGCACGTACGGCTCACTCGCGCCCGTTTCCCCGCCGCGCTCGGAGCCTTCCGGCTCTTCGATCTTGAGGTTGACGCGCGCGTCGTTTTTCATGCCGACGACGCGGAGCACGGTGCGGATGGCTTTCGCCGTCGCGCCCGAGCGGCCGATGACCTTGCCCATATCATCCTTATTGACGGAGAGCGTAAGCAGGACCCCCATCTCATCCACGGTCCGGCCGATCTTTACATCCTCCGGATGATCTACTAATGCCTTAACGACGTATTCTAAAAACTGCTGATCGCGTTCCATAACTGATGGCCTGAAATGACCCGATAATGAGTGCAGCGTACAACGCGCCACAACGCGAGTCAAAGCTATTCTTTGGCGCTCTCGCTGGCGGCTTCTGCCGGCGCTTCTTCGCCTGCTGCGGCTGCGCCCGGTTCCTGTGCGGGCTCTTCAGCCTTCGCCTCCTTCTCGGCGGCGACTTCAGCGTCGTGCGCCGCTTTTGCTTCAGCTTTTGCTTCGGTCTCGGCGGCCTTTTCAGCTTCTGCAGCTTGCTCAGCGGCGGCAGCTTCCGCCGGCGCCTTGTAGGCCGGGAGGATATTGATCTTCTTGCCCTCGATGACGCCGAGCGAGACGAGCATATTGTGGACCGTCGCCGACGGCTTCGCGCCTACCGACATCCAATATTTCACGCGCTCCGCGCTCAAGGTGCGCTCTTTGGTCTTGGGATTGTACGTACCGATCTTCTCGACAAAATTGCCGGTCTTCGGGCTCTCCGTGTGCTCGACAACGACAATGCGGTACGCCGGGCTGTTGATCCGGCCGACCCGCTGCATTCTGATCTTCAACATAATAGTTGTGCCTGCGAATGCAGGCGTACGGCACTGTAACAGGAAGGGCCGGGAAAATCAATATTCAGGCGGTTGCCCAGATGCCGGGAGCGGGCTATCGTTGTGGCAGCAAAGGATGCGGAGATCAAAATGCCAGATGATCTTACGGTGCTGAAAATCACCGGCGCCAACGACGGCGCGACCACGGTAACGATCGGCGAGGTCGCAACTGAATGCGGTTGGGAGGTCGTATCGTTCGGAACGGACCGGCGCGAAGGATCGATCCTGTTCGTCAGGCTCGAGATCCTGACGCAAGGATTCGGCATAACCGGGACGACACTCATCGAGTCATTCAGTGATCGACTCGCCGGCTTTGTCGTCGAGTTCTCGACGATCGAAGCAATGCGGGCAGCCTGCAATCCCGCGATGGAAACGGCCGCACAGGAGGCCAAATGAGCCCGCGCGTAGCGTACCCGCGGGCTTCCCTTTTTTACTTGGCGACCTTCGTCGCTTCTTCGAATTTGACCGACAGTAATTTGGAAACGCCGTCCTGCCCCATCGTGACGCCGTAGAGTTCGCCCGCAGCGGCCATCGTCGCGCGGTTGTGCGTGATCACAATGAGCTGCGACTTTTCTCCGAGTTCCTTGATCATGTCCGCATAGCGCTTCGAATTGGCCTCATCGAGCGCGGCGTCGGTCTCATCAAGAATCAAAAACGGCGGCGGATTGACCTGCGTCATGGAGAAAATGAGCGCTATCGAGGTGAGTGCGCGCTCGCCGCCCGAGAGCACTTCGAGTCCGCGGATCTTCTTGCGCGGCAGTGAGACCGATATCGAAAGTCCCGCGTACAACTCTTCCTCTTCGCTGATATCATCAATATCCTCATCATCATCCCCGTCGGGCCCTGCCCCGTAGGAAGCGCCACGCGTTTTCCTACGGGGCTCCTCGATCTCCAGCTTCGCGTCGCCGCCGTTGAAGAGCTTCTGGAAGAAATTCTTGAGCGCCACATTGATGTGCTTCAAGCCGTCTTTGAATTTATCGTCGATTGTCTTTTCGAGCTCGGCGATGATGTCCTTGAGTGATGCGGCCGAAGCTTCGAGATCGGCAAGCTCTTTCGTCAAGAATTCATCGCGCTCTTTCGTCTGATTGAATTCGCGTACGACCTCGTCGCCATTGCCGAGGCCAGATTCCTCGATCTTGATTTTGAGGCGCTCGATCGCGCGACGACGCTTCTCCTGTTCGGATCGCTCTTCCGCAAGAGCACCCTGCGGTATCTCCGCATCCTTCCAGTTCGCGATCGCGCCGCCGACAAGCGTGACACCTTCGCGCACCTCCTCTTCGAAGCGCTGGCGAAGTGCTGCAACATTGGCGCGGTTCGCATTTGAGGCGGAAAGTCGCGCCTGCGCTTCGCGGATCTGCCCTTCGAGCTCGACAACATCGCGCTCGGCGGCAAAGCCCGCCTCGCGCGCCTCTGCGATCTCTTTGCGGAGCCGTGCGATCTCGCCGGCGAGCGCTTCTTCTTCTTTGCGCTTCGCCTCGAGCGCCTGCGTGAGCTCCTCTACGAGATTCTTTGCCTCCTGATTGGTAACCGGCGCCGCGCCCGTAAGCCCATCCACGAAATTCCGGATGCGGTCGCGGATATGCATCAGGGTGCCGCGTACCTGCACGATGTCGTCCTTTTTCTCCGCATCTGCGAGCGCGACGTCCACTTCGCGCGCGAATTGCCGCACATGCGGCACCGCGACGATCTGCTCCACGGTGACCGTATTCGATTCGAGCGCGCCTTCCGCGCGACCGAGGTCGCGCGAGAGTTTTTCCGCTTCGCGCCGGGCAGTCGTGAGCTTTTGATCCGTATTGTTGAGCGAGATTTGCAGCTCCGTGATACGCGAACTCTCACCCCCCTTGCTTTTCGCGCGCGCTTCCTGCATGCGCTCCGTCAGATTGCGGACATCGTGCTCGTGCGAGCGCGCCTCATCCAAGAGCCGCGCATCTTCCTGTGTGATCCATGCATTCTCACGAGCGAGGTAATCGTTGAGCTTTACGGCGAGCTCGTCTTTCATTTCGCGCGCCTTCTCGATCTTCTCGACCTGCACGCGGAGAAAATTGAGGTGCGGCGCGATCTCGCGGCGGAGCGATTTGGTCTTTTCGATATTTTGCGCGGTCTCTTCAAGCTTGCGTTCGCTCTCGGCTTTCTTGTGCTGATAGAGCTTGAGGCCTAGCGCATCCTCTACCATTTCGCGCCTCTCTTTCGGCGAGGCGTTCAGAATGCGGTCGGCTTCGCCTTGCGAGATGATCTGATAGCCCGAGCCGCCGATATTCGCGCCTGCAAGGAGACGGATGACATCTTTGAGACGCACTTGCGTGCCGTTGAGGAGATACTCGTTCTGCCCGTCGCGATACACGACGCGTTCGATCACGACCTCGTCGAAATCGATATCCAAGAGGCGCTTGCCGTTATCAAAAACCACCTTCACGCTGCCGCGTCCCTGCCGCGCGAGGCCCGGCGAGCCGCCCCAGATCAGATCCTCGCCTTTTTTTGAGCGCATCGATTTCATCGACTGCTCGCCGAGCACGAATCGGAAGCCTTCTGCGACGTTCGATTTGCCCGAACCGTTGGGTCCCACGATCGCGGAGATCGGCGAGGTAAAAATAAGCTCGGATTTCTTTCCGAACGACTTAAAACCGTTGAGCTCGATCGATTTCAGACTAAGAAACATTGACTTCCATTGTAGCGTAAAAAGTGTCCCGCGGGCGCTGCCGCCCGCGGGCTCGTCATTGTTTCGGCCAGATTTGGCCACCGTTCGCATCGCGCACGGCGACGACGAGGCAAGCTGCGAGAAAGAACGGCATGCCGCCCTCGATCTTGAATTCCGGCCCCAATTTGCTTGCACGGAAGCGTCCGTTTTCGACTGTGACAGTCCGTCCGCTCACTTTCAGCGTGTTGGGAACCGCATCTTCCTTAGCCTCCGCCGCAAGTTCGATCGTGAATCGTCCATTGTATTCAGCCATGTCCTCTCCCTCAATCAGTCGCTGGTCCGCGATCGGTGACGACCAACATCTGGACGCTGTCCTGATGGCTGATCGTACGCGCTTGTTTCGTCACCGCGCCGAACGGCCCGTTCGGTGCAAGCTCGCGGACCACGTTATTTCGCTCGCGAGCGAACCACTGGTCGCGCCGCTTGATACGGCCGCCGTCAGGCACCGCACTGAAAAGCGCAGTAATGACCGACGATTGCCACAGCCGACCAAGATACGCGAATTCTAGTCCGAGCGGTACCTCCTTCAACGGGACGGTTTGTCCCCGGAGCACAACCGGCATTTCCGGGTCCATTACAAATTCGACTTCTTCAGTTTGCCGCATTTCGCATTCCTTCGTTCTTGTTGATTCAGAGCTGCGGCCACTCTGCCACCATCGCCCTTACGTATCAAGATGTCATCTTGATAATTTCTTCATAATGCGTCTTTCAGCTCTTCAATGGCTTCTTCGAAATTTTCAACGATAGCGGGCTTCTCGTAGCGTGCCTCATCTTCTTTCTGGCGCTCCGGACCGTCGCTCAATTTCTCGAAATCCATCTCTTCCATATCACCAGCCCTTAGCGGTTAATGCTTTCTGCGCGGCATCCTGTTCTGCCTCCTGCTTCGAGCGACCTTCGCCGACCGCGATCTTCTCGTTGGCGATATACGCGCCGATCACGAAGCGCTTGTCGTGATCCGGCCCAGATTGATCGATCAGCTGATATGTCGGCGTTATTCCCTGCTCATCTTGTGCGATCTCCTGGAAGCGGCTCTTCGCGTCCTGCCAGAGACGTTTCGCGACGACCTCTTCGGTCTTGTGGAAAATATTCGCGGCGATGAATTGCTTCGCGACATCGTACCCGGCGTCGAGATAGAGCGCGCCGATGAGCGCCTCGAACGCGTTCGCGAGGATGATGGAGCGCGCGCGGCCGGTGTCTCGCGCCTCGCCGCGCGAGAGAAGCAGGTAATCGTTCATCCCGAGTTTTGTCGCGGCATCCGAGATCGACTGCGTGTTCACCAGTGCCGCGCGATACGCGGTCAGTTCCCCTTCCGGCTTGTCCGGATATTTCGCGAAGAGAAACTCTGTCACGACCAGCTCGAGTACGGCATCGCCTAGGAATTCGAGCCGCTCGTTGTGCTCGCGCCCGGCGGTGCGATTCTCGTTCAAATACGAGCGATGCGTAAATGCCGTCTCGATGTGCGTCTTGTCGCGAAACGTATACCCGATCTTTTGTTCAAATGACTCGAATCCCATATGTACTGCCCGGGGCAGTTCTATATTACTTCCTGTCCTTTTGGGCGAGCAAATTGATGGCGCGCGTCACGACCGGAAGGATATCGTCATAAAAGTTGAGGTCGCCCACGGCCGCGAGCGGGAACCACTGCGCATCGTCGAGACCGCCCTCCTTCTTGAGCGAAAGGTCGGCGAAACTCGCGCGGGCGAGGAAATAGCGCGCGTGCCGCTTCTTCTTGCCGCCGGAGGCTTTCGAGTCGTTCGCGATGTACTCGTTTTCGCCGAGTTGGTCTTCGACCGTGACATCGAGCCCGATCTCTTCGCGCACTTTCCGCATCACGCCCGCTTCGTGCTCTTCATTCGGTTGCAGCTTTCCTTTCGAGAGCGTCCAATGGCCGAAAATGTCGTGGACGAGCGCGAGATACACCTCGCCGCCTTCGCGCGCATAGACGACCGCGCCGATCAATTCCTCGACCGGCATCTTCGCGGGCTTTTGCCCTTCTTTCTTGCGCTCGCCGCCCTCATTTTTCCCCGGCTCGCCGAGCTCGACATAGACGGCACCGAGGACGCCGTTGACGAAGCGGCCGGAAGAGGCGCTCCCGAATGACTTTGCGAGTTCGATCGCCTCGTTGATCGCGACTTTGGCCGGCACCTGCGCACGATCTGCGTACAAGAGTTCGGCGAGGCCGAGGCGCAGGATATTGCGGTCGATCGCGGCGATCTTCTCGAGTGGCCACTCGGGCGCGGCGCGCACGATCACCTCATCGATCTCCTTCTGCTTCGCGGCGCAGGTCTGCAGGAGATTTTTCATAAACGGCGAGTCGCTCTCGCGAGCGCCGAATTCTTTGGAGTAGTCCGCAAGGCGGCCGAGCGCCTCATCGACGCTCATCGATCCGTTCGATGCATCGCGCTCGAAGAGCACTTGCAGAACGACTGAACGCGCGAGATGTCGGTTCGCCATACAAGGAGCAATTAGGAATATTGTACACGCTCACGGATGAGCGCGAAGTGAATCAAATCGAGACTGGGGATTCCGGCTTTAGGCCTTGGCGGCTTCCTTATCGCTCTCCGTTGCCTGTCCGCTCTGACGAAGTTCCTGTTCTTTGCGCTTGGCGCGGCGCTGTTCGCGCTTTTTGATCGCGACGACGTCAAAGACGACCTTGCCGCGGTACATGCCGGTCTCGGGATTTGCGCGGTGGCGCAGATGGACGGCACCCGACTGATCGACGGTCGTGCGCGCGGTCGAGAGCCCGTGGTGGCTCCGGCGCTTACGTGTTTTCGAGCGGTTGACCCGCATTCGTACTACCATAATCGCGCTACTATACCGTTTTTCCGCCGTATCGCAAGAGAAACGCCCGCGGTGA
>JAFAPB010000038.1 GCA_019247335.1 Candidatus Kaiserbacteria bacterium | reverse complement strand
ACATTTCGAGCGCTTGACTCGAGTCCCGGCGGACAACATGCAAAGCAGCCGCCTTTTGGTCGCAATTTTGCATTACGACCATTCACCCATTCTTAATACCTCCTTACTGATACTTAAAGCTTAGTCGTTAAGCACATACCTATGGATAATCAGGGTAGACATGACGGAACTGGAGAGATGAAAGAGGCTGGTCGCGATATCGTTGACGCGACGGAGCGCGTCGGACGCACCGCGAAGGAAGAAGTTAAGGATGCGGGACGCGATGTTCGCGACGCAGCAGAAGAGATCTAATCTCCAGACGACGCAAGACACAAAGACCGGACACTCGTCCGGTCTTTGTGTAAAAAACGTTTATACGCTCACCTTCGCTCGCGCACGTGCGCCGCGTTCTCTCTCGGGACCTTTGCGGACATCGAACGCGAATTCGCCGTCTTTGATATCCACCGCGACCGAGCCGCCTTCCATGACGCCACGCGCGACCATCATATTGGCTACCGGCGTAAGAATTTTTGTCTGGATGAGGCGCTTCAAGGGGCGCGCGCCGTACTGCGCGTTGTAGCCTTCCTTCGCGAGATGCTCAACTGTCGCATCGCTGAACGAAAGCGAGATCTGCTTTTCCGCAAGACGCTTCGCGACGATATCGAGCTGCATTTTTACGATGTCGTGCACGCTCTCCGGCGAGAGGATGTTGAAGAGGATGATCTCGTCGAGACGGTTGAGGAATTCGGGACGGAAGAATTCTTTGAGCGAATCCATGACCTTGTCCTTCACCTGCTCATAGCGTTCGCCCATCGTGCCCGAAACGCCGAAAGCGAATCCGAGGCCGGACATCTTGTCGATGTGCTCGGCGCCGATGTTCGAGGTCATGATGATGACGGAATTCTTGAAGTTGACGGTGCGGCCTTTCGCGTCGGTGAGGCGTCCGTTGTCGAGGACCTGCAGCAGCAGGTTGAAGACCTCCGGATGCGCTTTCTCGATCTCGTCGAAGAGAATGACCGAGTACGGACGATGTCGCACGAGCTCCGTGAGTCCTCCGCCCTCGTCGTAGCCGACGTAGCCCGGCGGCGAACCGATCATCTTCGAGACGGAATGTTTTTCCATGTACTCCGACATATCGACGCGGATGAGCGATTTGTCGCTGTTGAAGAGAAATTCCGCAAGCGCGCGCGTAAGTTCGGTTTTCCCGACGCCGGTAGGGCCAAGGAAAAGGAACGAGCCGACGGGGCGATTCGGATCAGCGATGCCGGCGCGGGAGCGCTTGATGGCATCCGCGACTTTTTGCACAGCCTCGTCCTGTCCCACGATGCGCTTCTTGAGTTCTTCCTCCATGCGAGAGAGCTTCTCCGCTTCTTCTTCGAGCATGCGGGAGACAGGAACGCCGGTCCAGCGCGAGACGACGCCTGCGATATCTTCTTCGGTGATCTCTTCTTTGAGCACGCGGCGCGTCTGCTGTAACTTCTTCAGGCGCTTCGTCGCGGCTTCGATCTCGCGCTCGAGCAGCGGGATCTTGCCGTAGCGAATCTCGGCGGTCTTTGTGAGGTCCGCATGCATTTCCGCCGCATCGGCGTCGATCTTCGCCTGCTCCAGCTCGCTCTTCGCCCGCTTTATCTCGGTGAGCGTCTCTTTCTCGTTCTTCCACTTCATCTCGAGCTCGCGAGTCGAGTCGCGCAGATCCGCGATCTCTTTCTCGATCGACTTCACGCGCGTGCGCGCCTTGCCTTCGGACTCTTCCGATTCTTTCTTGAGCGCCTCCTTCTCGATCTCGAGGCGCGTGATCTTGCGGTGTGCTTCTTCGAGCGCGGGCGGCATGTTCTCGAGCGAAAGCCGGAGCGCGGAAGCTGCCTCATCGATGAGATCGATCGCTTTGTCGGGCAAGAAGCGCTCCGTGATGTAGCGAGAGGAAAGCTGCACGGCGGCGACGATGGCGTCGTCCGTGATGTGCACACCGTGGTACAGCTCGTAGCGCTCCTTGAGGCCGCGGAGAATCGCGACCGCATCGTCGACCGACGGCTCATTCACATAAACGGGCTGGAAGCGGCGCGTGAGCGCCGGATCGTGCTCGATGTGCTTCTGGTACTCCTTAAGAGTCGTCGCGCCAATGACGCGGATCTCGCCGCGCGCGAGCGCGGGCTTCAACATATTCGACGCGTCCATCGAGCCTTCCGCCGCGCCGGCGCCGACGAGCGTGTGCATCTCGTCAATGAAAAGGATGATCTTCCCTTCCGAGCGCTCGACTTCTTTCATGACGGCTTTCAGGCGCTCTTCGAATTCGCCGCGGTATTTGGTGCCGGCGATCAAGAGGCCGAGGTCGAGCTGTATGAGCTCTTTGCCGCGAAGCGACTCCGGTACGTCGCCCGAAGCGAGGCGGGATGCGAGGCCTTCGGCGACGGCGGTCTTGCCAACGCCGGCTTCGCCGATCAGGATCGGATTGTTCTTGGTGCGGCGCGAAAGGATCTGGATGACGCGCGTGATCTCGGTGTCGCGGCCGATGACCGGGTCGAGTTTATTTTCGCGAGCGCGATCGGTGAGCGAGCGCGCGAAGCGCGTGAGCGCGCGCGGCTTCTTGGGCTCTTCCGCATCGCGGATCTTGCCTTCTTTGATATCGGTCAAAACGCGCGCGAGCGCGGTCCTGTCGATGCGGAAGCGCGCGAGCGTATCAGCCGCGGGTCCCGGATTTTCGGCGATGCCGAGAAGCAGATGCTCCGGCGAGACGAACTGATCGTTGAACGACGCGCTGATGCGCGGCGCGGCCTCGAAGACCCGCACGAGTTCGGGCGTGAGGTAGAGCTGGAAGGACGGCGAGACGGTGGTCGCGCCGGAAGTGCCTTCGATCAATTCCAAAATGGAGTCGGTGAGATGCGTGACATCTATCTCGATCTGCTCGAGCATCGGGATCACCATCGACTCTTCCTGCATCAAGAGCGCCGCCAAGAGGTGCAGCGTCGATACCTGATTGTGTCCGCGTTCGACCGCGAGCTGGTGCGCGCGATGGATCGCTTCTTTCGCCTTCGTTGTGTAGTTGTTGAATGGTGTCATATAGATGTATTACATATACCTCTTCGAATTATAACGCAAAAAGGCGCCCCGCGCCAAAGAATTTTCTCGGCTATCCGAGGTGATCACTTCTTTGCCGGCGGCGGGATAAGCACGCCCGCCGGAATGAATCCTTCCGGTGATGACGCGCGAGAGACCCCTGTGCTTACGCCGACCAGCACTCCGTCGGCGCTGATCAAGGCGCTTCCTGCGAGAATGGAATCGCTCGATACGTTGGTGTCGACGATACGGCCGCCGCCCACTGGAATGAGCGCGGTCACGACGCCCGGCGCGATGCGCGTCGTCGTCTTCCCTGCGAGCGCGACGATAGATTCGCCAATGACCGGCTGCGCAGTCGAGATCGAAAGCGGCTTCCACTGAATGGATTTGCTCGGCGTCGAGGTCGCACCCTGTAAAAACGCGAAACCGTTGTCACCGTCGCGACTTTTCACGAACGCGCGCACGCGCGTGCCGTCCGGCAGCGCTACAAGCGCGTCGGAGCGGCCGTCGATGGGATCGGCGTCCGTCACGATCGTACCGCCTGCGTCGAGCACGATGCCGACGCCGAGAAACGCCGGCGTTTCCGCATTGGTGTAGATACGAACGATCGAGGGGTCCGCTTTGGCGACCGCCTGCGCGATAAGATCGCTTTCATTCACGACAACAGTCTTCTCCTGTGTGACAATCGTCGCGGCGCTCTGTGATTTCGAGGGCGTCGATGTGGCAACGGTCTCGATCGTATGCTCGATGACGCGGTTCACGGTCTGCGCGACGACCGGCGGCGCTTGTTGCATTAATGAGACGGTGACAATACCCGTCGCTATTGATGTGACGAACGAAACAAGCAATGTGAGGAGCACGATCTGCGATTTGGACAGGTGCTCGATCTCCATGAGCGCACTATACACCGCTCGCCCGGGAAAGCGTCTTTTTGAGCGCGTGGACAACCCGCTCAACGTCTGCAGGGCGACTGTCGCGACCAAGAGAGAGGCGGAGCGTATGCGCGGCTCGCCATTCCTCGCCGCCTAAAGCCTCAACGGCATGCGAGCGGCTCTCTTCCCCTTCCCGACAGGCGCTTTTGGTCGAGACGGCAATGCCTTCATGATCGAGTGCCAGGGTGAGATATTCGGGCGAAATGTTCGGTATCGACATATTGAGCATATGCGGCATCGCGAATGTGAGATCGCCATTAATCTCCGCGTCCGGCACGACCGCACGTATGTGCTTCGCGAGATCATCGCGGATCTCGCGCAAACGTTTTTCCTCCGTCTTTCGTTCTGCAGCGACGCGCTCGAACGCCGCCGCAAATCCTGCGGCGAGCGCGGCATTTTCCGTGCCGGGACGTAATCGCCGCTCCTGCGGCCCGCCGAACAGTATCGGAGCGATCTCTGCATGAGCACTTATGCAAAGCGCCCCGATCCCGTGCGGTCCGTACAATTTATTGGAGCCAAGCGAAAGGAGGTCGATGCCGAGCGAATTGAATAAAGTCGGCGCATAGAGCGGCGCTTGGCCGGCATCAGAGTGAAAAAGGATCCGCGTTTTATGCGCTTTCTCATGCGCTGTGATCACGTGCGAAATTTCTCGAAGCGGCTGTATCGTACCGATCTCGTTGTTCCCCCACCCGATCGATAGAAATACGGTTTCTGCTTTCAGCGCGCGGGCAACCGCTTCCGCCATGATGAGACCGCGCGTATCCGGCGAAAGGTGCGTTACCGTGCCGCCGAGTCGCTCGATCTCCGCAAAGCTCTCTAATACAGAGGAGTGCTCTATGGCGCTCACGATCCAGTGCGTACCGTGCAAGCTGCGGCGCGTTCGCTCGATCGAACGCGCCGCCCCGATGATCGCAAGATCGTTCGCCTCGGTGAGCCCGGATGTAAAGACAATGCTCTGCGGCTTCACCTCGAGAATCCGCGCGATCCGTTCGCGTGCGCTTTCAAGCGCGCGCTTCGCTTCGACCCCTTCGCGGTGTATCGCGCCGGGATTTCCGACGAGGTCTTCTGCCTCTCGCATCGCTCGGAGCGCCTCCGGCAAGACCGGCGGCGCGCTCGCGTAATCCATATAAATGCGCCGCTGGCCGAAAAAACGAATCATTGTCAAATGATGGGACATCTCCTATACTTTCGCAATCTCGAAGCCTATGGCCTCCCGAAACGCATATGGAAACGAAATCGCAGCTTACAGAACGCCCGCCTGTCGTTGTAGTAATGGGCCACGTCGATCACGGTAAGTCGACGCTTCTCGATTTCATCCGCAAGTCCAATACGGTCGCCAAAGAGGCCGGCGGCATCACGCAGCACGTCGCAGCATACGAGGTGGAGCGCGAGCGTGAAGGCAAAAAGAAGCGCATCACGTTCATCGATACGCCAGGACATGCGGCATTTTCCGCGATCCGCGCGCGCGGCGCGAATATCGCCGATATCGCGATCCTTGTCGTCGCTGCGGACGACGGCGTAAAGGCGCAGACTCTGGAAGCGCTTTCGCAGATCCGCGAAGCCAAGATCCCTTTTGTCGTCGCGATCAATAAAATCGATAAGCCCAATGCTGATCTCGCGGCGACCCAGCGCACGCTGCTCGAAAAGGAGGTCTACCTCGAAAAGCTCGGCGGCGACATCCCTTGGGCCGCGATCTCCGCAAAAAACGGCACGGGTGTGGAGGAATTGCTCGACCTCATCCTTCTTGTCGCTGAAATTCAGGAATACAAAGCAGATCCTGCAGCTGCAGCGGAAGGCTATGTCATCGAAGCGCACCGTGATCAAAAACGCGGCCTCGCGGCGACACTCATTATCACCAACGGCACGCTCAAAAGCGGCCAGGCGGTCCTGGCCGGCCGTGCGATCGCACCGGTGCGCATCATGGAAAATCACATGGGCAAGGCACTAAAGGAAGCGACCTTTTCGACGCCCGTCACGCTTGTCGGCTTCGACGAAATGCCGGAGGTAGGAACAACATTCAAGGCCTACTCGAAGCGCGAGGCGGAAGAGGCGCGCAGCAAATACATCGCGTCGATCCCAAAAAAATCCGCGCCGGTGCAGACAAGCAGTGAGGAATCGCAGCAATTCTTTATGCCGGTCATCGTCCGCGCGGACACGACTGGTTCGCTCGAAGCGATACTGCAAGAGACCGCGCGCATCGGTGACGAATTTTCCCGCGTCTCGATCGTGCAATCGGGGCTTGGCGCGATCTCCGAGGGCGATGTGAAGACCGCGCTCGCCGGCACGATTCCCGCTGTCGTGATCGGATTCAACGTATCAACCGATTCAGTTGCGGAGGCGATCGCGCGCCAACACAGTATCCGCATCGAACGCTTTGACATCATCTATAAGCTCACGGAAAAGCTCGACGAGCTTCTGCGCGATACTCGCCCGAAGCGCACCGTCGAAGATGTCGTCGGACGCGCGAAAGTCTTGAAGCAGTTCTCGAGCCGGAAGACCGAGCATGTGATCGGCGGCAAAGTGACGGAGGGGTATCTCTCAAAAAACGGCACGGTGCGCATCGTGCGGCGCGGCACGCTGGTCGCTGACGGCAAGATCCATAACATCCAGGCCAACAAGCAGAATGTGGATCGCGTCGAGACCGAAAGCGAGTTCGGCGCGCAGATCGAGGCGCCGGCGGAGATCGCGCAGGGCGACACGCTCGAATGCTTCGTCACCCGCACTGAATAGCCATGTCGCACCGCAAGGAACAGGTTTCGCAGATGATCGCGCATCTGGCGGGCGACTTTTTCGCGCGCGAGTCCAACGGCCAGTCGATCATGACCGTGACCCGCGCCGACATCTCGCCGGATATGAAAAACGTGCTGATTTTTTTCACGGTTCTTCCGACGTCGTTTGAAACGCCGGCGCTGCAATTCGCCAAGCGCTCGCGATCCGACTTCCGCGATTTTTTAAAGAAAAAGACGGCGCTCCATCCGCTGCCGGTCGTGGATTTCGAAATAGATTATGGCGAAAAGAATCGCCAGCGCATCGACGATCTGACACGCAGCTAGTTTGAGGCCACAGTGGGAGTTGCACCCACCCATAGCGGTTTTGCAGACCGCCGCGTTGCTACTTCGCCATGTGGCCAATCAGTACAAACTTATCGTAACCCGCCCACAGCGCAAAGAGACTTTTGCTCAGGCCGCAGCCTGCATTGCTACTTCGCCATGTGGCCAGCTGTTATCGCATCGGATGTAATGTAGCACGATTTGCCGTACTATAAGGCGGCGCCGGGGTGACGGAATGGTAGACGTAGGGGACTTAAAATCCCCGGACCTTATAAGTCGTGTGGGTTCGAGTCCCACCCCCGGCACAAGTCCCCGTCCCCCGCTTAAGACACCTTCGGTTTCTTATGTCGCTTCGCTCCTATCTTCCTGATACAGGGACTTGTGGCGCATTCAGTGCTGTGCACTGAATGCGGGGCGAGAAAGCCGAAGGGCACAAGTGACGCATAAGCATTTAAATTTGAGATTTATTGTGTACAATCTCGAAATCCGCCCATAGCTCAGTTGGTAGAGCATCCGACTCTTAATCGGCTGGTCGTAGGTTCGAATCCTACTGGGCGGACAATGTCATACGAGCAGGAATTCTCCGCCGCGAAGGAGATCGCGAAAAAGGCGGGGGCGATTATGCTCCAGTATTTCGACGGCGAGCAGCAGCTTGAGCGCAAGAGCGATGACTCCCCCATTACGGTCGCCGATACGCTCGTGAATCGAATGGTGATCGAGGAACTGACGAGGCTGTTTCCGCAGGACGGCATCGTCGGCGAAGAAGAAAGCACCGCAGAGTACGGGATGGGTCGTCGCTGGATCTGCGATCCGATCGACGGCACGAAGTCGTTCGTTATCGGCGTACCGACCGCGGTCTTTTCGCTCGCGCTCGCCGTGGACGGCAAGATCGTGCTCGGCGTCGTCTATGATCCCTTTCTCGACAAAATGTTTGAAGCGACGCGAGGATCAGGTAGTTTCTGCAACGGCATCGCGCTGCATGTTTCAAACGAAGGCCTGACGGACGGTTATATCGCGGTCACGAGCCGAGTGAATAAGATCGTGAACGGTTCCGAGCATCTGCGCGCGCTCGCCGCACAAGGCGCGCGCCTTGTCACCTTCAGCGGGTCGGTTTACAAGATGTGTCTCATTGCGCGCGGCCGCCTCGCCGGCTATGTCGAAGAGCAGCTCAATCCGCACGACATCGCCGCAGGCCAGATCATCATTGAAGAAGCCGGCGGTAAGGTGACGGGCATGGACGGCGGCGAACTCGACTACTCAAAGCCGTTCTGCGGCGCGGTCTTTTCCAATGGCTTGGTACACGATGAGCTTTTGCCGCAGTGAAACAAAAACGCTTGAAAAGCGTATAATCGGTACTCATGGCTCGGTCCGCTGCTTCATATACGAAGCCTCTTATGCTGCTTCTCGGCGGCTTTGTGGTGGGGATCGGCGCCGGTTTTCTTATATTTCATAGCGAGAACCCCTTCAGCGATACATTCGTTTCTCGCGAAGGCGGGTACCAATTCATTAATCCCCTCCTCTCCTGCGATATCTCCGAGGACGTACCCGATCCGCAACTCAAAGGACTCCGAAACTCATTGCAGGCAACTATCGACTCGCTGAAGAAAAGCGGCGCGATCACGCGTGCTTCCATCTACTTCCGCGACATGGACGGGGGCACCTGGACAGGCGTAAATGAAAACGATCTCTATGCGCCTGCGAGCCTTATCAAAGTGCCGCTTTTGATCGCTTATTTAAACGAATCCCGCACGAACGCCGCACTCCTTTCGAAGACATTCGCGCTCACGGGAGAAGACCATAACGCGGCTGAATACTTCAAGCCGGCCCGACCGCTCGAACGCGGCCGCGTATATACCGTGCAAGAATTATTGAACGCGATGATCGAAGGGTCGGATAACAACGCGACGGAGGTCTTGCGCGATGCGGTCGCGAGCTCGTCGCTCGCCGATGTGTTCGATGCCTTTGGCGTACCATCCTCGCCTGATCAGAACGCCGATTCGCTCGACCCGAAAGATTACATGCGCTTCTTCCGCATCCTCTATAACGGCTCATACTTGGGCCGGACGCGCTCGGTCGCGGCACTTGAGATGATGAGCAAGACCGAATTCACGCAAGGACTGGTCGCCGGCGTGCCCGCCGGGACGACCGTCTCGCACAAATTCGGCGAGCGCGCCGTCACCGATACCAACGGCGGCGTCGAAAAGCGTGAGCTCTCGGACTGCGGGATCGTGTACTACCGCGGCGCGCCGTACGGCCTTTGCGTGATGACAGAGGGCAGCGATTTCAATACGCTGGCCGGGGCGATCGCGCAGATATCAAATACCGCATACACCGCCGTTAATAACGGCCTGCTCAAAAGAAATTAAAAGTAATCAGCCCGAGGCGAGCTCGGGCTGATGAATGCTTGTCGTCCGCGTCGACGGCTACGCGTCGTATTTGTAGTACGTCGACAGGAGCACGGCGAATGCGGCTCCCTGACATGCGACGCCTGCAGCGGTCGCTCCGAAGTAGATCAAGCCGAGACCGATGACGACCAGGGTGCCTTCGACGATACGCGCGAACCGGACGAATCCTTTCATTTCCGGTTGGATCAAAGTCCAACCCGCGTTCATCAGTTCGTGGGCGAACAGCATCGTCATCGCGACGGCGATCCACCGGACGATGGGCATAGCCGTGATCGATGTGCTCGTGTCCCACAAAATCAGTGTGGCGACCGCAAGCACGAGCGTCTTGTAGAGTCCGACCACAACAAAGTGTCCGTGACGGAACTCGTCGTCAGTCGGCATGCGGATGAGCGAAGCGTTATTGTCGGCGCCGTTAGCGTCGGCAGCGAGAGGACTTGTCATTGGCGTCATAGCTCCAGTTGCACTGGATTAATTATACTCTATAATATATGACTTGTCAAGTCCGGGTAAACAGCGCTTAAATCTTTGTTACGATACGCGAACTGGGCAGGTGGCGAAATTGGTAGACGCGCGTGGCTTAGGACCACGTCCCGCAAGGGGTTGAGAGTTCGAGTCTCTCCCTGCCCACACCTAACAACCTGAGAAAATGCACGGCGCCGTAATGTCGTTGAGGCGCGTCGTATCGGTCGATGCGCCGCTGCCGCTCACCGCTCCGAATCCGAAGGTGTCGTCGATCAATGTCACGATGCCGTAGACCGAGACCATGATGAGCATGCCGATAAGGCCATAGAGCATGTGCTGTTTGCCCGGATTCGATGCTTCCCCGCTCTGCAGATTCCAGATAAAGAGGACGAGTCCCCAGAGGAACAGCACGAACCCCGCCGCGAAGATGAGCAAAATGGCGGGGTTGATGACGTACTGGACGATCTTGCCGAGCAGTGCGCTAGCGGCTTCCATACGAGAGGCGACGCCTCATCGCGCTAGTATCGCGGAACGATACCCTGCGGCGTGAAGGACTGGTCGGTGTTCGAGTTGACGCCGATCGTCTGCTGAAGGATGCGGATGATGCCCCAGATCGAGACCATCACGAAGATCGCGATGATGCCCCAGATCATGGTCTGGAGGCCCTTCGACTTCTCTTCGCCGACGTTCATGAGGTACTGGATAAGGCCCCAGAAGAAGACGACGACCGCGGCGAGGACGAAGAGCGAGACAAGCGCGTTCAAGATGCGCGTCGCCGTATTGATCAGGTTGAAGATGCCCGAGGCCGTCTGCGCGTTCGCGAGGACGGGAAGGAGCAGTGTTCCGAGGGCGAACGTTGAGATACCGGTAAGACGTGCACGCATAGAGACAATAAAAGATTTATGATTAGTACCGTAATCGTATAGGCAGGGGGCCAAAATACAACACAACCCGGGGGGCTACTGTGGATATCCTAGTGCTCTTCTTCTTCCTTGCTCGCTTGCGAGGCCTGGTATCCGAAATACACGATAAGGGCGATGATAATGAGTCCGAGCACGAAAACGGCGCCCGCCGTGTGCTGCTGCACCGCCTGCGCGACAAGGAGGAGGATGACGAGCGTGAAGAGGATACCGACGGCCCATTCGAGGAGCCTGATCGCTTCCTCGCGATAGCTCGGCCATGTCCCGAGACGGACGATCCACATAATGATGCCGCCGCCGAGGATCAGCATGGAGAGGGTGAGCATGATGCCGACGAAGATATTGAAGAGGCCGACGAATTGCGGAAATGTGAACATATCAGCCGATCACCGCTGCATCGCCGAAGAGCGTCGTCTCGACGAGACGCAGAATACCCCAGATCGAGACCATCACGAAGAGCGCAAGGATGCCCCACATGATGACGTATTTCATGTTCGCACGCTGCTCCCCTGCCTTATTGACATTGCGGAGTATGCCCCAAAGATATGCCGCGACCGCCGCGAGGACGAGAAAGCCGGCGACCGCATTCAAGATCGGCACCAGCAGATTTTTTACCAGATCCGCAAACGTGCGCGGGGTATCCGCGAATGCGATCGCAGGCACAAGAAAGGCGATGGCGCCTGCGAGCGCCGCTCGAGAGGCTCCGATATGACGCTGCAGCGCTCGCATACTCAGGTATTCGTGAGCTGTGCGGCGGTCCCGCCGATCAAGGTCGCCAAGACCCACGCGCCCAAGATAAGGATCGAGCCGAGGATGACGTAGAGAAAATTCGTCTTCGCCTCCGTGAGACGCGCCTCATTGCCTCTCGCGAGCACAAAGAGAAAGCCGGAATAGACGATAAAGAGACTGATGATCGGGAGCGAGACCATGACGAGCAGTTTCAGCGCCATCGAGATGAAGGTCGGGATCGACGCGATCTCGGGCTTGAGCGGGCTTTCGAGCGAGCCGGAGGAGGCCTCCGCGATCGATACAAGGCCGAGATATAGGTAGAGACTCGCGAGAGAAATCATCCGTTTCATATGCCGATCACATTGTTTATCTGCTGTTCCGCGCGAGCGATGGCCTCGTTCAGAAGAAGCGCGCCGCTCGTCGTGTCTTCAATCATAGCGCGGAAGATATCGTCTGTCTTATCGGGATCGGGATCGGTCCAGGAGCGCATGATGATGGCCTCGTACGACGACATTTGCAGATCACCCGGCTTTTTCCGCACCGCGTCGAGCACATCGCGGCGCGCGCTCGGCAGCGCGAGCGCCGTCGAGAGCGTCTTCGAGACATCGGCCGAGGCGAGGAGGAGCTGAATGACATACGCGCCCTTCGGGTTCTTCGCGGTGCGCGGAATCGCGACGCCGTAGATAGTGCCGGTGTCGATCGCGGGCGTTTTTGCCGGGTCCGATGCGCGCACTTGGGGCACCGGCGCGACGGCGAAATTAAGGTTGGGGTTCGCCGCGCGGATCGCATCGGCCTCGCTCACCCGGCCGATGTAGAGCGCGAGTTTTCCTTGCGAGAATGCGGTCTGTCCGTCGGGAAACGCGCGGTTCCAGGTGTAGTCATCTTTCGACGGATCCGCGAATTCCGTATAGAAGCGCAGCGCCGACGGCACCGCAGCCTGCTGCACGTCGCCGCCCGATTTGGCCATGAGACCGGAGATGAGTCGGCCGTTCACGTCGCGGATCGTCACCGCGCCGCCCGCCTGCATGATGAGCATGCTCAAAATATCTTTTGCGTGATCCACATTGTTATACGTACCGAAGTCGATCGCTGCGGTCTGCACCTCGCCCGCTTCGGTCTTCACCGTGACCTTCTGCGAGAAATCGAACATCTCATCCCAATATTGCGGCGGCTGCGCGTATCCTTTCGAGGTCAAAATATCCTTGTTCCAGTACATAACGAGCGGATCGGCGAGGATCGGCAGCGCGTACGTGCCGGCGGCGCCGGTGAACGGCGCTGCGCCGTCGATAAAGGTGCTCTCGAACTGCGCGACCGGCAGCGTCGTGTTATCGATCGCGAGGATGCGCGGCGCCTGCGCATACGCCTCGTCCTGCGTGAGGAAAAAGAGGTCGGGTCCCGTGCCGGAAGCGAGCGCATTGGTGAGATCGCTCATGTAGGTGGCCGGATCCTTGCGTACGTAGTGCGCATTCTGCAGATCGGAATGCGAGTCCATGAGCTGCCCCAGCGCGCCCTGGACCGTGATCTCATCGAACGGCCCCCAAATGGTCACCGAACCGATCGAACTCGTGCCGCCCTTTGAAATGTAGAAAGAGAAAATGAGCACGCCGGCGATCGCGAGTGCACCGAAGGTGCACAAAAGCACGATCTGGAACGGTGACGAGCGCTTCATATCAGGATTTTGCGAAGATCAGTCCGTAATGATGCACGCCGGCGTCGAACTCTCGAACGGCAGCAAAGCCGGCCGAGCGCGCGAGCGCGAGCGCCGCATCCTTTTTCACGACATGCGCTTTGGTCGGGCCCATGCCGCCGTATGAATCCGCCCAATCGATCACAACGAGCTTCCCTCCCGGCTTCAGAATGCGCATCGCCTCCACCAAGAGCGGCTCTTTTGGATCGACCTGGAAGAGAATGTTCGAAATGAGCACGAGATCGATATGATCGCTCGCGATATGCGAGCCCTTTTCTTTCTCAAGATCGCCCCAGATAATCTCGACATTCTTGTATCCGCGCGCATTCGCTTCGTTCTTGATGCGGCGGAGGAGATCTTTTTGCACATCGACGGCATAGATGTGCCCCTCGTTCTTGAGAAGCGCGGCGATCTCAAGCACGTAGGCGCCCGACCCGGCGCCAAAATCAGCGATCGCCATACCCGGCTCGACGCCGAATGCGGCGACATTGCGCGGCGGATGCGCAAAACCGGCCGAGAGAGCGGTCGTCATCACACAATTATATAGTAGACAGCCCCGCCGAAGCGGAGCTGATCGTGTGCGTTGTGGGAAACGCGTCTCATCAGAGCGCGGTCGCGATCTCGCCGAGCTCGGGGACGAGCTCGATATCGCCGATCTTCGGCGGATACGCGTAGCTCGTTTTCATGCCACCGAGATATTTATAGTGGATCGCGATCCAGAGAATGTCGCGCTTGCGCCCCAGGCGAATATTGCCGCGGATCTCGGGTAGATTCCGCAGCGCCCAATCGACGAGCGCACGGTTATCGCGGCGCGGACCGGCGAGGAGGAGCGCGAGAATGACCAACATGAAGCCGTCGCGCGTCCGGGTCGTTTCCGGCAATTTCTTCGCGAGCCGCGTCAGCAGATCCGCCATCTTCCCGGGTCCGAGACGCAGCGTCTTTTCGATGTATTCCATGAGCGGCAGCGCGTGGTCATACCACCCCGCATCGGTTATCGTCGCCGGCTGCAAATAGACGCCTAGCAGCTTATCGATAGGTTTCATTCCCATTCCTCCGAAGGTTGCTGCCGCCACTATTGCGATTTATCGGCTTCGAGTCAAATACAAAAAAGAGGCCGCGGCGCGCTTGACGCGCCGCGACTTCGGAAACGGCCATCGCCCATCAGCCGTCGTCATGCATCATCTGCGCGACGAGTGCGAGATCCCTGAAGGAAAGCAAGCGCTTCCCCTCCGGCTCGTTCGCATAGTTCTCGACGAACGAGTCGATGGCGACGCAAAGCACCCGCACAAGCGATCCGCCTTGCGTGTATTGCTTCGCAGCCATGAGCAGAAGGTCTCGTGCTTCAACAGCGAGCTCCTTGGCGCACGTCTCGTTCTGCGATGCGAGCGTCAGCATCTGCGTCGCGATCGCCAGTTTGTCGGAGATCGGCAACGTCTCACAGTGCTTCTCGAAAAAGGGCGCGATGCCGAAGAGGCCCGCATCCTCGATCTTTTCGGCGAAAATGCCACGCATCCGCTTCGAAATGAGCGTTTCGAGAAAAAGCGTCTGATGCGTACGCGCGAGAAGTGCGAGCAAGACGAGCGCTCGGCCCTGGTCGGCCTCGCGTGCTCGATGCGTCTTGCCGATCGGCATGTGCTGCAGATATTTCGCGATGTCGGCGCGCGGCACATCGCTCTCATACACGATCTGCTCTGCGATCTTCAGCCGAGCGACGACGCCGGCTGCACGTACGAGCGCATCGAGCGGCTGGAGCGGCGCGATCTTCCGGCGAATCCGCCGGACGGTCTTCTTCTTGGCTTTGACCGAGCGGGATCGCTTGGTCTTCCGAATCTTGGTTTTTCGCTTCTTCGATGCCATCTGGCACCCCCTTTATCAGGCCACACTTCCGCTACCCTGTCACACTCCGCAATCGTGGTCAATCGCCTTCCTCTTCTCCTGCTTCAAAGACGACAAACGAGGCAACTGTATCTGTATCGCGCATTTTCATCACGCGGACGCCCTGCGTGGCTCGAGAGAGCGTCGGGATCTCATCGAGCCCCGTGCGGATGGTCTGTGATTTCTTCGACATGGCGACCAGTTCGCCGCCTTTTACGGTCAAAACTGCGCCGCCGACGAGCTGCTTGGTCTTAGCAGTGATCGACATGGTCTTGATGCCGCTGCCGCCGCGACCCTGCGTCTTATATTCCGAGAGCGAGGTCTTTTTGCCGAAACCGGTCGATGAAAGGACGAGGAGCTCGGCATCTTTCGCACCTTTCGGCACGACGCCCGTGCCGACGATCGAATCTCCCGATCCGAGTTTCATCCCGCGGACGCCCGCGGCCTGGCGACCCATTTGCCGCACATCCTTTGCGGCGAAGCGGATCGATTGACCCTTTGCGGTCACCAGCATCGCATCATCGCCCTCATGCACGAACTGCGCGGAAATGAGCGCATCGCCCTTGTCGAGCGTGATCGCGATCAAGCCCGAGCGGCGCACCTCGTGGAAATTTTCAGCGGCAACGCGCTTCACGGTGCCGTTTTTCGTCGCCATCAGGAGTGAAAGATCCGCGACCGCCTTTTTCTCTTTCGGCATCGCAAGAATCGAGGTTATCTTCTCGTCCTGCTCGAGCGAGAGATAGTTCATGATCGACTTGCCTTTGGTCGCGCGCTTGCCTTCCGGGAGGTCATACATCTTGAGCTGATATGCCTTGCCTTTGTCGGAGAAAAAGAGGAGGTCCGAGTGCGCGCTCGCGGTCAAAAATTGCGTCACGA
>JAFAPB010000015.1 GCA_019247335.1 Candidatus Kaiserbacteria bacterium | reverse complement strand
ATTTCCAGGGGATTTCGAATTGCTCGAATTCGGGCAAAAGTTTGCGGCCGTACAAGAGGCGTGCAATGACTTCCGCGTGCGAGAGGGCGCCGGTGAGCGCATTGTGTGGGGCGGGCTCCTGCGGGATGCCGCAATAGTTGAGCACGGTATCGAGATCGAGCGCGGAGCGACGGTTTTTGACCGGCGGCTGGAGGCCGCGGTTGATCATATGCATATATGCAAGCGTGTGGGTGTCGATCGTGCGATGCGCGAATGGCCAGTCGGTGTGCTCTGCCCGCTCCGCCGCGTGCTTCATAAAGTCGCGATCAAAAGAAACATTCTGTCCCGCGAAAGTGCGCTCTTCGAGTGATTCAGCCCATTGCTTGAATGCATGAGTAAGATCCGCCTCGGATGGCTTATTCGGATCCGTGATCTGCTCGCGCGTGAAGCCATTGACCGCGAGCGCCTCCGGCTCGATGTGCGCGCCGTCCCAGACGCGGCATTCCATATAAAAACGATTCGTCGGATTCTTGAGGTCGAGCGCGCCGACGGAGACGATCGAATTTTTGGTGGGCTCGAGGCCCGATGCTTCCACGTCCAATACCAACATACCGCGCAGTATAGCGTTATTTGCCGACTATTCGAGCCCTTTGCAATTCTTGGCCGGGTGGAGCCCCGCTTTTTTGGCGGCGTCTTCCGATGCAAAGTAGCGCATGTTCCCTGCCCCGATCTTCGTGGCCCCTGTGCACCAGGGATAGTAGTACGTCGTGCCTGATTTCGAGGCCACGATCGCGCCGCCAAGCGCGAGGGGCGCCATGGCCGTATTTTGAGGCGCCTGGCTTATCTGGATGAGCGGCCGAGCGGCTCTCCAGGGCTGAAAGACGCCCCAAGGCAAAAGCGCCCGCCGTAGCCACAAAAATGACTGCTGCGATGCCCCATTCCGCCAGGAAGTCGTCGGCAAAAGCCTTGATTTTAGGGCCCATATCCTGTATTATCTGCATGCGCTCATTGTAGCGCTTCAAACATGGCAACAACTAAGGCTGGCGGAACAGCTAAGAACCTCCGCGACTCAAATCCGAAGTACCTGGGCGTGAAGCGCGCCGACGGGCAGAAAGTCGCTATCGGCGAGATCATCGTGCGCCAGCGCGGCACGAAGATCATGCAGGGCAAGAATGTCGGACTCGGCAAGGATCACACGCTTTTTGCGATGATGGCAGGCACGGTGAAATTCCGCACCGCGCGCAAGCGCAACTACGACGGCCGCACGCAGACCCGCGCCGTCGTTGACGTCGTTTAAATCACAACAGTATTGAGAAGCGCGACCGAGAGGTCGCGTTTTTCGTTATGCCAACGGGACGACGTTGACGTTCACCGTTGCGGTCTTTGTACCGAGCTTTACTTTGATCGCACTCTCCCCGATCGATTTTATCGGCGCGTTGATCATCACAGCTTCCGGCGGGATCGTGATGCCAAGTGACTTTTTGATGGTGTCGACGATCGTGTCGGCCGAAAGGTGCTGATAGAGGTGTCCCGCCTCGTTCGCTTTTACCAAGATCTCGACGCGCTTCCCTTCGAGCTGCGCGGCTTGCGCAGCAGCCGCCTTCTCGCGCTCTACCGCGCTCGTCTGCGTATCGCGCACTTTCGCCTCGTGTTGCTTTATGCGATCGGGTGTCGCCTGCACGGCAAGGCCGTTCGGAATGAGGTAATTGAGCGCGTACCCGTCAGAGACGTCTTTGATGGTGTCGCGCTGCCCTACCCCGCCGACATCCTTCAGCATGATCACTTTCATGCTATTGAGTATTCAAAACTTCAACGGCCTTTGCAAGCTGCGGGTCGCGCCCGGCTTTGATGTCCTCGTCGGTCGTCGTCGCAATGTAATCGGGTGTGATGCCGGTGAGCGGGATGTGCGTGCCGTCCGGCTCGAGCCACCGCGCGACGGTGAGCTTGAGCGATGTCTCGGGCGTGATCTCGATCAATTCCTGTACCGAGCCTTTGCCGAAGGTGTTCGTGCCGACGAGCTTCGCGACGTGATGCTCCTGGAGCGCTCCCGCGAGAATTTCGGAGGCTGATGCAGAGCCCTTGTCGACGAGAATGACCATCTTTAGATTCGAATTGAAGACATTGTAGCCGCTTGAGCGGTGGACGATGTTGTCCGCATGACCCGCGTAATCTTCGGTGACGACGACAGCGCCCGAGGGCAGAAACCAGCTCGCCATATCAACGGCCGCGTCGAGATAGCCGCCGGGATTGCCGCGCAAGTCCAAGATAAGCTTGTTGTCGCCCGATTGCACAAATTCGCGGAGCGCATTCCGGAACAGATCCGCGGAATTCGCCGTAAAGGTGGTGAGCGTGATCACGAAGATACCATCGTTACGCTTTTCGGTCGTCACGATCGGCACATTAATGACATCGCGCGTCACCGAGATGTCCTTCGGTCCGGTCCATCCCTGTCGTTGGATCGTGAGCACGACCTGCGTGCCCTTGGGACCTCTGATCTGCTTCACCGCCTCATCGACGCCCATTCCCTGGGTCGACTTGCCGTTGATCTTGAGCACCAGGTCTCCTGCTTTCAAACCTGCCTTATCCGCCGGGGTGCCCTTGATCGGCGAAATGACCGTGAGAATGCCGTTTTTGACATCGATCTCCATGCCGACACCTTCGAACTGGCCGCTCATGTTGTCGGAGAATTGCTGATTCTCTGCCGGCGGAAGGAAGAATGTGTACGGATCGCCGAGCGAATCCGCGAGGCCGGATATCATCCCCCAGACGCGATCCTGCTGCGTCTGCGCGGTCGAGGTCGCGACCGGCGTCGAGGATGCGACGGAAACGGGCACGAACTGCTCGTCGATCGTGTGCCACGCTTTCCAGACAGGTGAAAAATCGATGCCCTGCGGCATCGAAGTGTCGGATGTGATCCCTCCGCCGCGGTGTACGGCGAATTCATAGCCACCGCCGAGCCCGAAAATCAGCATCACGCCGGCAATGCCGGCGGCTGCGCGCAAAGTGATCGTGCGCTCGTTATCCATTGCGGAATTATTGCACACAATAGTGCGGGCCCGAAATACGGACTGTTATACTTCGCGTATGAAATCTCGCTACGAATACAACGGCATTGTCTGGATCGATCTCGAGAACCCTTCACGCCACGAGGTCATCGATGTCGTCAACGAATACGGTCTCGATACGTTCACAGCGGAGGAAATGCTCGCGCCTTCGCTTCGTGAACGCGTCGAAATAGGATCGAATTACGTCTACCTCATCCTGCACTTCCCTGCCCTGCGGCATTCGCACAAGACAAAGGAACAGGAGGTCGACTTCGTCATCGGCGAGAATTTCATCATAACGACGCACTACGATACGATCGATCCGCTCCATAAATTCTCGAAAATTTTCGAGGTCAATTCCGTGCTCGATATGGGCCCGATCGGCGATCATGCGGCGTATATATTCTTTTTCATGCTCAAAAAGCTCTATAAATCGGTCGAGCATGAGATCGAGTACGTGGATCGCGATCTCCAGATGATCGAGGAGCATATCTTTTCCGAGCAACACGTGCAGATGGTGAGCGCGATCTCGCGGGCCGCGCGCGACCTGCTGAATCTCCGACAGACGATCGAACCGCATCGCGAGGTCTTACGCTCGCTCGAGACCGATGCGCTTCCCATATTCGGCGAGGATTTTAGACAGTACATGCGTTCGCTCGAAAGCGAGTACTACAAGGTGCACAATCACATCATGCGGAGCACCGAGTCGCTCCACGAACTGCGCGAGACCAACAACTCGCTGCTTACGACCAAGCAGAACGAGACCATGCGCATCTTCACCATCCTCGCCTTCGTCACCTTCCCGCTCTCCCTTGTCACCGAGCTCTTCTCTACCGATGCGATCAATACCCCGATCATCGGACGGGCGCACGATTTCTGGATCATCATCGGCCTGGAGGCGGTTGCGACCTTCTGCATGTTCCTCTATTTCAGGCGCAAGAAATGGCTGTAAAAGCCGCTTAAACGCGCTAAAATAGCCCGATGTGGCTCGGCAAGCTCTTCGGGCGCGGCACGCATGGTCCTGAGAAATTCGGGACGAAGCCGCTCTATTTTTTCAATACACTCGGCAAAGAGAAGCAGCTCTTTACGCTCCCCGGCGGCGTGCATACGGTACGCATGTACAACTGCGGGCCGACGCTCTATGGCCGCCAGCACATCGGCAATCTCTCGATGTTCGTCTTCGCCGACACGCTCCGGCGCATCCTCGAATACAACGGCTTCACGGTAAAGCAGGTGATCAATTTCACCGACTTCGGCCATCTCTCATCGGACGCGGATGAGGGCGATGACAAAATGACGCTTGGTCTCAAGCGAGAAAAGCTCTCGCTCACGATGGAGAATATGCGAAAGCTCGCTGAAAAATATGCCGGTATCTTTCTCGAGGATCTGACGACGCTTAATGTCGATACGAAAAAAATCACTTTTCCCTACGCGAGCGATTACGTCCAAGGACAGATCGCGATGATCAAAACCCTCGAAGAAAAGGGCTATGCCTACCGCGGCGAAGACGGTGTCTATTTCGACACGGCGCGTTTTCCGCGTTACGGAGAGCTCGGCGGGATCGATCTCGCTGGACTTAAAAAAGGAGCGCGCGTCGTCTCGCGCGCCTCAAAGCGCCACCCGACGGATTTCGTGCTCTGGAAGTCGAGCGCGAAGCTCGGCTGGGATTCTCCCTGGGGCGAAGGTTTTCCCGGCTGGCATATCGAATGCTCCGCGATGATTCGCGCCATTCTCGGCGAGAAAATCGATATTCACACGGGCGGAGTTGAGCATATTCCGATCCACCACAATAACGAGATCGCGCAGTCGGAAAGCGCGACCGGCAAGTCTCCCCTCTCCCGCTTCTGGATACACCGCGCGCACATTCAGATCGATGGCGGAAAAATTGCAAAATCAGTAGGCAACGTGATCTATCTCTCGCCGGATGTGAGCGAAAAATATCATCCGCTCGCGCTCCGATATCTCTTCCTCGGGGCCCACTATCGCTCGGCGATGAATTTCACCTGGGAGTCGCTCGAGGCCGCGCAGACGGCCTTCTTGCGTCTGCGCGCATTCGTTGACGCGCACCCTGTCGGCGGATCGACTCCGCTCTCCTATCGCGACCGCATACACGAGCGATTCAACGATGATATGGATTTCGCCGGGGCGCTCGCCGTGCTGTGGGAAATGGTGAGGGACGAGAATCTGTCGCACGCGGACCGCCGTGCCGGTATCCTGGAAGCGGACAAGGTTCTCGGACTCGGCTTCGATCGGAGTGACGAACGAGCGCGCCTCGTGTACGCGGCGCTATTCGGCGAGCGCGTCTCGAACGACGATCTGCCGGACGAGATATCCGATCTCGTAAAGCGGAGAAATGCGGCGCGTAAGGCGAGGAATTGGGAAGAGGCGGACACGCTTCGCAAAGAAATTGAGATTCTCGGGTACTCACTCGAGGACTCTCCAGAGGGGCTCAAGGTCTACAAGCGCAGCTAGCGTTTGAGGACAAAATTGACTAATTTTCCGGGCACGACGACAGTGCGCGCGATCTCCTCTCCCGCGAGGCGCTCGGCGACCGCATCCTTTGCCGCGCTTTCGACGGCCGCTTTGTCCGTATCGCTCGCGACCTCGACTTGTCCGCGAAGCTTGCCGTCGATCTGTATCGCATAGACGACTGTCTCGCTCACGAGCAGCTTCTCGTCGTAGGTGGGCCAGTCGGTCGAGTGTATCGAATCGCCCTGCCCCAACAGGTGCCAGAGCTCTTCAGAAATGTGCGGTGCAAAGGGCGCGAGCAACTGCAGATAGGCTTCCCACTGCGCGCGGCCGACCTGTTTTTCTTTTTCGATCGTGTTCAAAAGGATCATGAGCTGGCTCACGGCCGTATTGAACTTGAACGCGTCGATGTCCTCACCGATCTTTTTGATCGAGCGATGCAGCACCGCATCGACGGTTTTGTACTTTTCGTCATCGATCTCGTTCGCCTCTTTGACAAGCTCGGCGGCGCGCCAGACGCGCTCGAGAAACCGCCGCGCGCCGATCATGCTCTGAGTATTCCACGCGATAGAATCCTGAAACGGTCCCATGAACATTTCGTAGACCCGCAAGGTATCAGCGCCATATGTCTCGACGATGTCGTCCGGGTTGATGACATTGCCGTAGCGCTTTGACATTTTGCGTCCGTCTTCCGCGACGATGAGGCCTTGGTGGCGGAGCTTCAAGAAGGGCTCATCGAATTTGAGATACGACATATCGCGGAGCGCTTTGACGAAGAAGCGTGCGTACATGAGATGCAGTACGGTGTGCTCGGCGCCGCCGATATAGAGGTCGACCGGCAGCCACTCCTCGATCGCCTGCTTGCTCGCGAATTCTTTTTCATTGTGCGGATCCGCAAAGCGTAGGAAATACCAGGATGAGCACGCAAAAGTATCCATTGTATCGATTTCCGGTCGCCAGCCTTTGCCGAAAATGCGTTCGGTCCGCTCAACGAGCTCTTTCGAGCTTCCGAGGGGCGAGGTGCCCTTGGGCAGATATTCGACGTCGGTCGGCAAGAGCCACGGCAAATGCTCTTCCGGTATCGCATGCGGCTTTCCTTCCGGATCATAGACGATCGGAATCGGCGCGCCCCAATAGCGCTGGCGCGATATGAGCCAATCACGGAGCCGATAGGTTTTTTTCCGACGACCGAAACGCTGCGTGATCGCAGCACGCGCCTCCTCGGTCGTCATGCCGTCGAATTCTCCGGAAGCAACAAGAATTCCTTCCCCTGTATAAGCCTCTTCGCGACCGAGATAGCGACGCCACAGTGCCTGCATATCCGGAACCGTGAGCTGCTTTTCGACTTCTTCCTTAGTGAGCCATAACACCTCATGTATGGCCGCTTCATCTTCGCTTAAGGGCTCCTGTACATCGTCCGTTAGTTCAAAATAAAAGCCCCGTACATGAGCCCAACGATTGCTCTTTTTATTCACATGATAAAACTGGGCGTTAAGGGCGCCACCCAAGGGTCGCACGAGCCGAATATTTTTATAGCCCGTTTCTTCAATTATTTCCCGCTCGATGGCAGACTCTGCGCTCTCGTTCTCTACCCCTCCGGTAACAAATGTTACCCACGGTAAGTTCTTCCATTGCAACACCAAATATCTACCGTCTTTCGGATTTCGAATTATTGCGTCGACCGCCTCTCTCCTTTCAATCGGCAAATTCGGTTTAAGACCATCCACGCCGCTTGTTCTCTTAAAGAGCGGCTCGACGACCTCATGGATCGGTAGCTCATATTTCTTCGCAAATTCATAATCGCGGTCGTCGTGCGCCGGCACGCCCATAACGGCCCCCGTGCCGTAATGCGCAAGCACATAATCCGCTACATAGAGCGGGATCTTCTCGCCTGTCGCGGGATTGACCGCGCTCACGCCTTCGAGCCGCACGCCGGTTTTTTCTTTATCCGTCGCAAGACGCTCAATGTCGGATTTCTGCTTCGCCTTTTGGACATACGCGGCGACCTCGTCGTTATTCTTGAGCACGGTCTTATGCTCGAGCGCGCGCGTTACCCACGGATGCTCCGGCGCAAGTACGAGGTAAGTCGCACCGAATAGCGTGTCGGCGCGCGTCGTGAAGACGCGTATGGTGGGCCGAAGCCACAGCAACACGTCGGGCTCGGTTTCCCCGGTAAAGTGCGGCTCGTTGGAATTCCCTAGCGTAACCGGCACGTCTAGGAGCTCTGCGAGGCGCGCTGCCTGCTCGTCGCTAACCGCATAGTCGCGCGGATCTTGCAGTACGGTGAAAGATCGCACATTGTCGCGTATCGCCTTGCCGTTAAATTCCCATGTAAAGCGCTTTTCAAATTTGCGCGGCTTGTCTTTGAACGCCGTGTCGATAAAGCCCCCGATCGTAACGAGGCGCGCGATGGGGGTCCGCAACTTCTCCGCCACTTTGAGCGCGACGGCGGCACCCAAGCTGTGCCCCACAAGCACAGTATTTGCATTGTATGTCGTCGCGGCGAGCGCGACGGCGACCTGCTCTTTTTCGGAGGGGTCATTGGTGTTCGGCAGCTCCGGCAAGATGACCTCGTGTCCCAATTCTTCGAGCTTCGCCTTGACCCACTGCCAGCGCGGCATCTCGGGCTTCCCTTCGAAGCCGTGCAAAATCACGAATTTATACTTCTTCGGCATGTCGAGACCGAAATCGATCTCGGCGCCCTCGCTCCGGCCGATCCAGTTGCGCTGATTGATCTTCGTCGATTCCGGCCAGTCGATCGTCTCTAGTTTGTCGACAAGCTCGTCGGCATAATCAGTGATCTTGTAGAACCATTGTTCGAGTTCCTTTTTCTCGACGACGGCTCCCGAGCGTTCCGCGGTGCCATCCGGCAGCACCTGCTCGTTGGCGAGGACGGTCTGGTCGATCGGATCCCAATTGACCAGCGCTTTTTTCTTGTAGACCAAGCCGCGATCGAAGAATTTCGTAAAAAGCCATTGCGTCCATTTGTAGTAATCGGACCGGTGCGATCCGATCTCTCGATCCCAATCGTACGAAAGCGAGAGGTTCGATATCTGTGTCTTAAAGGTCGCGATCGACTCATCGGTTGTTTTCTGTGGCGGCGTACCTGTCTTGATCGCGTAATTCTCCGCAGGGAGTCCGAATGCGTCCCAACCCATTGGATGCAGGACTCGGAAGCCTTCCATGCGCTTCTTTCGCGCAATGATGTCGGAGGCGATGTAGCCCTTCGGGTGACCGACGTGCAATCCGGCGCCGGAGGGGTACGGGAACATGTCGAGTACGTAGTATTTCGGCCTTGCCGCATCGATATTCGTTGCGTAGGCGTGCGATGCGTCCCACTTCTCTCTCCATTTTTTCTCGATTTTTCGATGATCGTATTTCATGACTTCTTCGGATTGCTATACGGTACCATGGCTTTATATGGCCAAAAAGGGCGCTATTTACGTCGGAACAAGCGGCTGGATGTACAAAGACTGGGGCGCGATGTTTTACCCTCCGAGCCTTAAAAAAGGGCATCTTGCCTACCTCGCCGGTGAATTCATAACGGTCGAGATCAATAGCTCGTTCTATTACCTGCCGCTCCATTCGACCTTCGAGAAGTGGCGAGAAGAGACGCCGAATGACTTCATCTTCGCCGTGAAATTGAGCCGCTATATCACGCACATCAAAAAGCTTGAGGGTGTCACGACGGAACTCAACCGCTTCCTCAACCGCGCGAAGCGCCTCAAGGAAAAGCTTGGCGTTATCCTGATACAGCTGCCACCCTCTCTCAAGTATGACGAAAAGCTTCTGGAAGGATTTCTCGCGGCGCTCAAAAGCGCCTGCACAAAACAAAAGCTGACACCCCGCTTCGCCTTGGAGCCGCGCCATACAAGCTGGATGGAGACGCAGAATACGAAAGACGTGCGCACGCAACTCACGCGTTTCAAGAACATCTGCCTTGTGTTCCCCCACTCTGCGAAGATCGCGTCGTTCCCGCCGACGGATGAGAACGTTTTATCTGATTTCGCCTATGTGCGTTTCCACGGCCCTTCTGAATTTGCCGCATCTCGCTATGGTCCGCGCCGCTTGAAGCCGTGGGCCGATCGCATAATGAAGTGGCATGCGCGCGGCATCACCACATTCGTCTATTTCAACAACGACATTCACGGCCACGCGATCGTCGATGCGCGTACGCTCAAAAGCCAACTTCGGATCACGCGCTAGAGCGGAATCGCCTGACCTTTGGTAAACGGTGGGTAGCGCTGCGGATCGATAGTGCGCATGAAGCACGTGTGTCCAGAGCCGTGCTGCCACGTCTCATCAAGGCTGCCCGCCGGGCCGGTTGGCATTGCGACAGCGTTCATGGCAGCACCGTCGGTCGCAAAAGTGGCGCACAATTCAAATGAATACGGCGCTTTGACGACGCGATACTCGTATGCGGCACCCGTTTGCGGGTCTTTCGGGATCACGACGCCCGAGAGCGGGTCATTCAGATCGGCTAGATTTTGCGGCAGCTTCAGCTTTTGTTGCCAATAATTCACAATCTGATACTGGATCTGCGAGAGGTCGCTCACGCGCTGTTCGTCGAAGCGATAGAGACGCGCCTGTGCCGGCGAGCCGATGATCAAAAAGCCGCCGACCACGGTAAGTACGACTGCCAGTCCCGCCGCATAGCCGACATAACGCGCCTTATCGGGAAACTCGTTCCAGTAGCCCCAGATATCTGCAAGAAAATGCATCAGCCCCGCCGCGGCGACGAGCAGTACGATCGCGACTTTCAGAATAAAGCGTGCGGTGATGTCCCCGCCGAGAAATGTATTGATGAGCGTGACAAGATCGATCGCGATCGTCGCGCCGGCGATGAAAACAGTAAGATACAGAGCCCAGCGGCGGACCCAGATCTCGCGCTTCGCCGCATCGCGCACGATATCACGCCGAATAGCACGCATGAGAATAAGAAATGTCGGAAAAAGCACGATCAGCGACGCCATGAAAAAGCGGATCGCTCCCGAATACGGGTCCACATAATAGTCGAGTGCATCCGGATACGCGCGATCGATGTATTCAAAAAAGAGCCCGATGAAAGAAACGACGCTCACATAGAGCGCGATCATCGCTGCTGCCCAGAGAAAGAAATCCTTCGGCGAAACGCGCGGCTTGTCCATACAGTAAGGATAGCACTTATACTTTGAATTCCATCACATCACCATCCTCGACGATATACTCCTTCCCTTCCGTACGTATCTGTCCTTTCTCACGCGCTTTGGACCATGAGCCGCTCTCGAGGAGCTTGTCCCAACGGATAACGTCCGCCCGGATGAATTTGTCGCGAAAGTCGGTGTGAATCGCCGCTCCGGCTTCGGGTGCGCTTGAGTCCCGCTTGATCGTCCAGGCGCGCGACTCTTTCTCACCTGTGGTGAAAAACGAGATGAGATCAAGCAGCTCGTAACCGCCTTTGATGAGATCATCGAGTCCGTCGGCGGGAACGCCGAGCTCGCGGCGAAAATCCGCTTTTTCATCGGCGTGCACGTCCGAAAGATCATTTTCTACGCCCGCATCCACGAATACGTATTTGGCATTATGCGCGACAAAAAAGTCCTGTAGCTCTTTCCAACGCTGGCCGCCTTCGGCATCAATATTCACCGCGCCGCTTTTGCGATTCAGGACGTAGAGGACCGGCTTCATCGTAAGGAGATGCAAGCCTTTGGCGAGCGCACGCTCTTTATCATCGAGCGAGACGGTGCGCGCAGGTTTGCCGGATTCAAGGGCGGGCACGATCTTCTGCAGCACGTCCCGTTCCGCGATCAGATCCTTATCGCCGCTCTTTGCGTCGCGCTCAACGCGATCGAGGCGTTTCTTCGCGCTCTGGAGGTCAGCCTGCACAAGCTCCAGATCGATGATCTCAATGTCGTAGCGAGGGTCGACCGAGCCCGCGACATGATGCACATCGTCATCGTCAAAGACGCGCACGACTTCTGCGATGGCGTCCACCTCTCGGATGTTGGAAAGGAATTGATTGCCGAGACCCTCTCCTTCGGAGGCGCCTTTCACGAGCCCCGCAATATCTACGAATTCAACTGCAGCAGGAATTTTCTTAGCGGAATGCGACATGTCGGAGAGCTTATCGAGGCGGAAATCCGGTACTGCGACGACGCCCACCGAAGGGTCGATCGTCGCGAAGGGATAATTGGCGATAAGCACCCCTTTACGCGTGAGCGCATTAAAAAGCGTCGACTTGCCGACGTTGGGAAGCCCTACGATACCGATAGACAAACTCATTACCGGCCTATCCTAGCGTAAAAAGCGTCGTTTGAATACCGAAGTGGTCGCAGGCTATTTGCCGTTGGCGGCGATCGCCCGCACGTGTTTCATCCAGCCTGCTTTTACCCTCTCCGGCGTATTCTCTGCGGGACCGAACCAGCACGTCTTTACCGAAAAGCCGGCGAACCAGAGTATCCCCCACCGAAGCTGCGCATTGACGTTACCCGGCAAAAAACGCACAAGCCACGGCGCTGTGCCGCTTGTCATAAAGATGCGGGCCGTTTTGCCGCGAAAAAGACGATGCCAAAAGATACTGCGACCGCCCGCACGCGTGCGCATATAGCGGAAGGCCGAGCCCGGCAGCCACGCGCGGTCGAAAAGACCTTTGAGGAGCGCGGGCATACCAACCCACCAGACCGGGTAGATGATGACGAAATGATCGCACCATTTTACGAGATCCTGGAAGCGCTTCAGGTCAGGCTCCAATTCTTGTATCGCGTGATAGCCATGATGGAGGATAGGGTCGAACTGCATCTTGCCGAGATCGAGCCGCTCGACGGTATGTCCCGCTTCTCGCGCGGCTTTCTCGTAGGTGTCGGCGATCTCACTGCACATGCCCACAGAGTCAGGATGTCCCA
>JAFAPB010000047.1 GCA_019247335.1 Candidatus Kaiserbacteria bacterium | reverse complement strand
GCGCGAAGCCGGCAACTAAGAGCGCGAGGATGACGAGGAGCGCGACGACCCAACCGATCGCCGACGATCCATCGTCTACGCTTCTGGTAACGCCGGGAGTATTCGTGACAATTGTATCTGCCATAGAGATTCTTTAGCGCGAATAAGCTGTCGCCCGGAGGCGACTTGCTCACGGTATCGCCCCGGCAGTGAAGGACAGGTGAAGCGTTTAGACCTCGCCCAAAAGCGGCAAATTCAGCCGCTGACGGAAGGTCTCGCCTTTCATCAGATTTGAGGTGCGCGTCGGAAGGTCCCCGCGCGCGCCGAGATGCGCCGCATGGGTCATCGCGCCGAAGCTTGATGCAAGAAAAACGGTGTGTTTGCCGTAGCGCTCGCAGATCTCGTCGACGCTCTCATAGATATGCCGCATGGCCTCCGATTTGAGGACGCCGCCGAAGAGGTCGAGCTGCGTTTTCGACGAATCCTGCAATTTGAGAAGCCCGATGCCCGTCGCGCGATAGAGCGTGCGCGGCCGGAAGATCTGCGGGAAATAATCCGTGACGACTTTGAGGATGTCTTGCGGCACGCAGGTCGCGTGCGAGAGTTTTATCTCGCATGAGTGGTACTTGAAATCCTGCGTCTTGAGAAAGAAAAAAACTTCCGGCGTCGAGAGCCCCCACCGGCGCGCCTTGATGCACGCATTCTCGATATTTTTGGAGAGTTGCGAGAAGACGAACTTCGGATCGCGCGAGGGCGGCGTGAATGTTTTGGTCTTCGATATCGACTGATACGTCTCACGACCCACCGCGTCGATCTCGCTCACGACCTCGCCGTTGAGTTCCCGCCACAGCTCATACCCGGGCTTCGAAAGAGACTCTTTGACCCACCGCTCTTCGCGCGCGGCGAAATCGAACGCGGTCTTGATGCCGAATTTGTCGAGGTAGCCGGCAGTGTTCGGGCCGATCCCCCACACCTTGATCGCGGGCGTCTTCTGCAGGAACGGCTTCGCTTCGTGGAGCGGGATGACGGTGAGGCCGTCGGGTTTTTTCCAGCGACTGCCGAGCTTCGCGAGGACCTTTGTCGCGGAGAGTCCCATCGAAAAGGTCATGCCGAGCTCGACCTCGAGATCTTTCTTTATTCTCGCCGCCATTTCCGGATACTTCATGCGCAGTTTCTGCCGAAGCCCGGTGAGATCGGCGAAGCACTCGTCGATGGAATATTCCTCGACCGCGGAAGAATAGCGCCGTACGATCTCATACATGCGGTTGGAAAAAAGGCTGTAGGTCTCATAATCCGAGGGTAGAATGATCGCATCGGGACATACTTTCAAAATATCGGAGAGGATCATGCCGCGCTTCACCCCCATGCGTTTCGCTTCGTATGACATCGAGGACGCGATGCCGCGCTCTTTGCCAGTGACGACCGGCCTTCCCTTGAGGCGCAGATCCTTCGCGACCTCGCAGGATGCGAAGAACGAATCTCCGTCAATATGGAGAATCGCGCGCGGAAATGATCTAGGACTACCCCATGCCATATCACGAAATGACCGCCTCCTCGTTTTGCGAAGCGAGGAAGCGCTCGTACTCTTCGCGCGGCAAGCGGCGTATGTTCTTTTTGTTGGCCGGGTCGCGCAGGTAGCGGGCGAATATCTTGTACCGATCGAGGTCGAATTCCGGCGCGCTCGCGCGGAACTCGACGCCGTCGGCATCGACCTTGGCGTCGCCCAAGAGGCACCAGTCGTTGATCACGAATGAATGGCGCTCGAGATCATCCGCGCGCTCTTCGATCATGATCGCGCCCGGGAACGGCCACGCTGCGATGCGGCGCGCGTCGAACGCGGCTTGGAAGCGCTCGTTGTAGGTCCCCGCGTCTTCCTTGCCTTCGCAGGCGCCGCGGCAGATGCCGAGTTGCGCGGAAAAGCAGGCGCCGCGCGTTTTTTCTAATCCCATCACCCGCTTGCAGAGCGCATGCTCGCGCGCCGCTTCGTCGATAAACGATTTTGCCTGCGCGAGCGAACGGAAAACGCCGAGGACTTCGCGGTGCTCGTCGGGGTGTATCCCGGGAACCCGCTCAAGCGTGATGCTCGCGTACTCGCCCGCACGAGAGAGGCGCGCGATCACGAGTTCCCGCCGCTTCACCAGCTGCCGGTTGTAGTACGGATGTATGGATTTGATGAGTGAGGATTCCAACAAGAGCGCGGAGAGCTCGCCCGCGGTTTCCCGCGTCTCGATCCGCGCGACATCGCGCGCCACCAAGAGCTCTTTCGTCGCGCGGTAATCACCCGAGAAATGCGAGAGTACGCGGTTCTTTATATTGACGCTCTTCCCCACGTAGAGCGCCTCGCCGCCTTTGCCGTAAAAGATGTACACCCCCGGCCCCTCGGGGAGATCCTGCAGGTCCTTCCTGCCCAAAAGCTGCGGCACGGTATCTGCCTTGAGAAGCTTCTCGATCTCCGCACCGAGCCGATCCCCGTACGTGCGCGCGAAATGCTGCAAGAGGTCCCAAAGCACGCGCGCATCGTCGAATGCGCGGTGGCGCGCTTCGCAGCGGAATCCATAGCGGTCGATGATCGACGAGAGATCGTGCTTGCGCGCCCGCGGATTCATCGCGCGGGAGAGACGCACGGTGCAGAGGCACTTGGCGCGGAAGCCCCGCCCCGCGCGCTTGAATTCATTCTTTATAAAGGCGTAGTCGAAGCGGGCGTTGTGCGCGACGAATACCGCGCCCTGCAGCAGCCGCTCGATCTCGTCGAGCACATCTTCAAATGACGGCGCTGCCGAGACCTCCTCCTGCGTGATGCCGGTGAGTGAGGTGATCCAGGGCGAGATGGCGCGACCGGGGTTGAGACAGGTGCGATACTCCTCGACGCACTTTCCCTCTTCGATACGGAGGATGCCGATCTCGATCACTCGATTAAAGGTCGCGCTCGTGCCGGAGGTTTCGACATCGACGATCGCGAAGGCGCGCCCCTTTAAACATTCCATACCTCGTGGCGCGTCGGGACGATGCGGGGACGCAGCATCGCGCGGAGCGGAGCAAACAGATTGTGCAGCAATAGTTTAATCACGCCTCGCTTCATACGATGTGGGTGCGGCGGATGATGCCGCGCTCGCGCTTTCTGCGCGACGCGCGGGCGAACATCTCTACTTCCCCCGGGCGCGGGATGACGGCTGCCGCGGCGCGCGCGGACTCGTCGATGTATTTTTTGATATCAAGCCAGGTATCGATGCGTTTCATATCAGTATTTGCGGACGACCGCCGTGACGACGGCCTCCACGCGGAAGTTATCGGTGGGATAGATCGGTTTGTAATTCGGATTCGCGGGCTCGAGATAGTAGCGTTCGCCTTTCTTGCGGAGATACTTCATCGTGAACTCGTTGTCGACGGATGCGATCACGATCTGCCCGGGCTTGTAGGAATTCTTGCGCTCGACGATGACCATATCGCCCGGCCGGATCCCGGCGTCGATCATCGAATCGCCCTTTACCTTCAGAATGTAGGTCGACTCGCGATTCGGCACAAGAAAATCGTCGAGGCTCATGACATCGAGCAGTTCTTCTTCGGCTGCCGAGGGGAATCCCGCTTCGACGAGCCCCAGAAGCGGCACGCCTTCATAGAGCTGCAGGGGCGAGAGGTGTCCTGCCCTGTCCTTTGCTACAACGCCCTCGTCGACCATCTTTCCTATGAGCTTGAAGACGGCATTCTTGGATCGGAAGCCCGTGATCGCCATGATCTCGTTGTAGAGCGGCATACGGCGGTGCTTCTCGTAGAACAAGAGTATCTTTCGTTTGTAGGTCTCGTATTCGGCCATAGGGAAAGTATACGGTGAACTATAGTTCACCAGAGATGAAAAACCTGTGGATAAGGTATAGTTCCCCTCATGATTACCCCGAAACGGGCGCTAATCACGGCCTCATTTCTGGTCAGTATCGCGATCGCGCTTTTCGAGCATGCGAGTGTCCCTCTATCAAGCCAATTTTATCTCGACCTCACGCAGTACTACGGATTTATTTCCCTCGCGCTCCTCTACCTCGTCCTCCTCCCCGGCCCCTTCTATCGCCTCTTTCCGAATGCGCCGTTTTCGATCGCGCACCGCGCGTATCTGTCGGGACTCGGGATCTCGACTTTCTACTTCGCGCTCTTGCACAGTACGGTCGCGTTCTGGGGACTGCTTGAAGGATTCGCGGGGATCCCTTACCTCCCAGGCCCCTATTTCTGGGCGATGATCTTCGGCTTCCTCGCGCTGCTTATTCTCGCCGCGCTCGCAGGCACGTCGTTCGATTATATGCGTATTAAACTCGGCAAGAACTGGAAACGCCTGCATCGAACGGTGTACGCCGGCGCCTTTCTCGTCGTTGCGCATACCGCGATGGCGGGCTCGCACTTTCAATCGCTCGGCGCATTCATTCCGACCTTTTGGATGGTGATCTTCTTCGCGCTCGTGCTTATGCACGCGATCCTGCTCAACCGCCTCCTCTCAGCGAAATATCCGCAGTACTCATGGCTGTTCTTCCCTGTCATCATCGCCCTTGTCATTCTTTTCGGATTGTTCATACTCAATTTTCTACACACGTATGCTCACGGCGCGCACCAGCATTAGCCTTCTTATCGCGGCGGCACTTTTCGCGCTTCCCCTGGCCGCCTCCGCGCACGTCTTAAAGACGAGCGGTACGATGGGTATCGTTTTGCACCTGGATCCGGAAGACGAGCCGCAGGCGGGCGTCGTAACGCCGATCTACCTCGCATTCAAAGATACCGCCGGTCGGTTCAAGTTCAGCGAGTGCGATTGCCGCATGTACATCGCGCCGTACGCGCAGAAAGACTCGATCGACACCTCTAAGGCATCGGACGCTTTTCTGCACACGCACGGCGGCGATGAACTGAATGCGGATGCGACCTTCGTCTTTCCGAAGCCCGACGTGTACGCGCTTGAGGTAGTCGGCACGCCGAAAGACGGGTCCAGCTTCACCCCCTTTACGGTGCTATATGACGTGCGCGTAGCGACCTACGGCTCGAATGCCATCTCCCCTGTCGCCTCGTTTTTCAAGGGTCACGCGCTGCATTTTGTGATATTCGGCGGCGGCTTTCTTTTTTTCCTGGCAGCGGTACTGTATGACCGTCGAAAGGCAAAACCTATCAGCCAATAACGTATCTATGAAGAACCGTGCATTTATCGCCGTTCTCCTTATCAGCCTCTTCCCCTTCCTCGCCTCGGCGCATGTCGTCGTGAAGCCATCCTCGGTCGGCGTCGCCTCATTCCAGACCTTCACTATGGGCGTGCCATCGGAGAAACCGCTCGCAACCGTGGCGCTTCGCCTCGTTATGCCTGCGGGATTGCAATATGTGAGCCCCACGGTGAAGCCGGGATGGAAGATAACGATGAAGAAAGATTCTGCGGGGAACGTGACCGAGATCGATTGGACGGGCGGTCGAATCCCCGCGGGCGAGCGCGACGATTTCACCTTCAGCGCAAAAGCCCCCCCGACGGAGACTTCGCTTTCATGGAAGGCATATCAGACCTATGCGGACGGCTCGATTGTGAACTGGGATAACGACCCAGCGGCGAAGCAGCCGACGGACGCCTCGGGCAACATGGACTTCTCCAAAGTGGGACCGTATTCGGTGACCAGCGTCGTGAATGACGTCGTCGGTGCCGGAAATGTTGGGCCGCGCGCAAGCGAACTCTCGACTTTTGTCCTTGCGGTCGCGGCACTCGCCGTCGCCGGCATCGCGCTCGCGCGAACGCGCAAGCTGCATCACGCGCATAAATAAAAGATGACGGGCCCGCCCTCGCGGGCCCATTCTTAGGTGTGCGAAAATAGCCGGATGACGGGCAGACAGTTCGCGAGCGGCTTTGTATTCGGGCTCATGGCGGGCATTCTGCTTGCCCAGTTACACCTTATTCCGGCAAATCAGGCGCACGAAGCGCTTTCAGAGGTCGCGGCGACAACGACCAATGCGGCGGAAGTGCAAAATGACTGGTATCCGGTCGTAAAAGTCGTCGATGGCGATACGATTGATGTATCAAAAGACGGGAAAACGGTGCGTATCCGCTTGATCGGGCTCGATACGCCCGAGGTCGTCGATCCGCGAAAGCCGGTACAGTGTTTTGGCAAGGAAGCGTCTGCTGAAATGAAGAAATTGATAAGCAGCCAATCGGTGCGACTGGAATATGACGCCTCGCAAGGCAGGCTCGATAAATACGGTCGCACGCTTGCCTATGTGTATGCACCGCTCAACTCGAATCCCGAGGGACTACTCGTCAATAAATATATGATCGCCGAAGGATACGGGCACGAATATACGTACGCGATCCCGTATAAATACCAAAAAGATTTCAAAGCGGCGGAAACTGCAGCGCGCGAAGCGCAAAAGGGGCTATGGGCACCGGGTGTCTGCGGAAACTGAACGAGATGTTGCGGCCTTCCGCGGATGTGCATTGAATGCTATAGTGCGCGCCACCGATGGGATTCACGAAATACACAACGCAGGCAGAAAAAGAGCGCGTCAGAATGAACGACGGCATCCGCGCGAAGGAAGTGCGCACGCTTGGCCCTGAAGGCGAAAACTACGGCATCCTGCCGATCGACGAAGCCCTCGCGAAAGCGCGCGAAATGGGCTTTGACCTTATCGAGATCTCGCCGAATGCCAACCCGCCGGTCGCGAAGATCACCGACTACGGCAAATTCAAATACGAGCAGAAGAAAAAGGACAAAGAAGTGAAGTCAAAAGCGCGCGTGACCGAGACCAAGGAGGCGCAGGTCAAGATCGGGACCTCCGACAACGACATGCGCATCAAGGCCTCGAAGATCGCGGCGTGGCTGCGCGAGGGGCACCGGGTCAAGATCGACCTCTTCCTCTGGGGCCGCTACAAATACATGGAGTTCGAATTCCTCAAGGAACGCCTGGAGCGCTTCCTTGCAATCATCCCGGAATCGTATAAAATCGCCGACGAGATCAAGAAGAGCCCGAAAGGCCTCTCGGTCGCGCTCGAACGGGACTCTTCCAAGAAGGCTCCGAAGCCCGAAAAGGCCCAGTCGGCGGAATAATACCTATGAAAACCAACAAGTCGTTCACCAAGCGCCTGCGCGTCACCCGAAAGGGCAAGATCGTTTCGCGCGTACCCGGACACAACCATTTCAACGCTAAGCGCTCGGGGGCCGAGCGCCGCCGCAAGGGACGCGCGGATTCGATCGTCATGACGAGCGACCTCCGTAGCCGCTTCCTTCCCAACTAACCTATGGCACGAGTCAAACGAGGTACGATGAAGGCGAAGCATCGCCGCTACATTCTGAAGCAGACCAAAGGCTACCGCTTCGGTCGCAAGTCCAAAGAGCGCGTTGCAAAGGAGGCGATCAAGCATGCCGGCGTGCATGCCTTCCGCCACCGCCGCACGAAAAAACGCGAGTTCCGCAATCTCTGGGCGCTCCGCATCAATGCCGCCGCCCGCGACAACGGCCTCTCCTACTCGAAGCTCATGGGTGCTTTGAAGAAAGCGAACAGCACGCTCGACAGGAAGTCGCTTGCCGCGCTCGCCAAGGATCACCCGGAAGCCTTCAAGCGCATCGTTGAATCGGTCAAATAGCGGCGTGCTAGAGTTGCGCCATGCATGATATCGCGCCCTTCGTGGTGCTTTTTTTACAGGTGGCGCTCCTTTTCCTCTCGGGTGCGTTCATCGTGATCGCGCTCGTCCATATCATCTCGGATGCGATCACCGACGTGCCCTTTGTGCGCACGAATCGCCGCTCGTTTGCAAAGATCACCGAGGCGCTGGATATCCGGTCCGGCGATATCGTCTATGAATTGGGCTCCGGTGACGGGCGTTTTCTTCTGTGGGCAGCGCGCCGCTTTCCCGAAGCGCGATTCATCGGCATCGAGCTCAACCCCGCTCTCGTGCGCTACGCTGCTTGGCGCGCGCGGCGCACGGGGAACCCATCGAATATCGAGTATCGCTGTGCTGATCTCTTTGAAACGGACCTGCGCGACGCCACGAAGATCTACTCGTATCTCCTCACGCCGATCATGAATAAGCTCCTGCCGAAGCTTGAGGTCGAACTCAAAAATGTGCGGCTCGCCTCATGTGCGTTTCAATTTCAAGATAAAAAACCGATGCGGACCGTTCGCCTCTCGGAGAAGCGCGGCTATCACGGCGAGGAGACGCTCTACGTCTACGAGTTCTAGAGGATCATCTCCGCATTCTTGCCCGTAGCCGACCAGCCGTCGTGATTGTTGTAGACGAGCTGATTTTCCTGCTTTCGTTTCTGCACCATCTCGATCAGGCGTTCGACGAGCGACTCGGGATTGGCATCGTAGATGATATTCGGATTCGGTCGGTGCGCGGCCTCGATGACCAGCTGCAAGAGCTCATCGGTGTCCCAGCTGCCCTGCAAAATCCCCGTCGGACGGTGGTCTTCGAACGAGACGGCGAATTCGTTTAAGGTGCCGATCCTCCCCGGGCCGATGATCATCGCGTCGGATGAGCGGACGAGGAGAAGATCGCGCCCCGAATAGCCGAAACCGGTGTAGACGACGACATCCATGTAATCGAGCGGGAGCTTATAGGTCTCCACATGCTCGCGCTCCGTCGCAGCGGGAGAAAAGCCGATGGAGAATCCGCATTCGTCCTTCGCGCCCATCGCGGCATAGAGCGGAAATCCCGTCGTCGCGCCGGTATTGATGATAGCGCCCTTGCGAGCGATCGTGCGGCCGAGCTCTTTGGCGCGTTCGAACGCATCGAGACCGGTGAATGTGGTGTCGGCGGAGCCTGAAACGCCGATCTTCACGACGCCGTAACCATCCGGCAGACGGCAGAAATTCTGCGGCACCGCATCATGATTCGGATGAAGCGAACGATTGAGCATTTGCAATAGTATATCACTTCTCACCAATCGATATGCGCGGTGTCGCCTCGCTGCGGCACGATGGCATCGATCCCAAGGAAATCCTTGATGCGCTGCGCGAGAAAAAGCGCTGCGCGCGGCTCCCCCATAACGACGTACGCGCTCTTGAGCGATGCCCCGATCGATTCGACGAACGAGAGTAATTGTTCGCGATCCGCATGTCCCGAATAACCGGTGAGCGATCGGATTTCCGCATGCACGCGCACCCAGTCCTCATCGATACGTACTTTTTTTACGCCGTCCAAGAGCCTTCGCCCGAGCGAGCCGGGCGCCTGATAGCCCGTCAAAAGCACGATCGTTTTTTTATCGCTCAATGAAGCGCGTTCATGGGCGCGAATTCGGCCGCCCGATGACATACCGGCACCCGAGATGATCACCTTCGGATCGGGCGCGGCGTCGATCCCATGTGAGCCTTTCGAGCTGTCGATCACGGTGAGTCCCGGGAAATCGAACGGGTCGTCTCCTTTTTCGAATCGGGCGCGCGTCTCATCGTTGAACGCGCCCTTGTATGCACGAAAGACTTCGGTAAGCCTTGTCGCGAGCGGCGCATCGAGATACACGGGAAGCGGTGCGAGTCCCTCGCGGATCAGATCGTTAACCTCGGAAAGCAAGACTTGCGTGCGCTCGATCGAGAACGACGGAATAAGCAGCGTCCCCTTTCGCGCGCGCGCATCCTCGATCGCTTCTTTGAGATACGCGCGTCGCTGCGACCGGTCTTCGTGTACGCGATCGCCGTAGACGCTCTCGATCACGAGATAATCGGCACCGCTCGGGATCTCGGGATCATGGAGAAGCGGCTCGGGCGCGTTGCCGATATCCCCGGTAAAGACGATCGAGCGCTCGCCCTGCGTGAATTTTACGAGAGCGGAGCCGAGTATATGGCCGGAATCAAAAAGCTCGACGTTCACTCCTTTCAGTTCGATCGGTGCGTGGTATTCGAGCGTCCGCCACTTATCGAGCGCCCGTTCTGCGTCCTCTTTTTCATACAGGATCTCGCATCCGTACTGCTCGGCGTGCGATTGCATAATGCCGATCGCATCATCGAACATGATGCGCGCGATGTCTTTGGTCGCGGGCGTCGAATAGATCGGCCCCGCAAAACCGGCGCGAATGAGCCGCGGGATCCTGCCGATGTGATCCTGGTGCGAATGCGTGACGAAGAGCGCGTCGATGGAGCTGACATCGTACGGAAATGCTTCAAGATTCGAGGAAGCGCACACATGCTCCTCCTCGCGCGATCCGCAGTCGACGAGAAATCGCGCGCTGCCAGCATCAAAAAGAAAATTCGCGCCCGTTACTTCCCCGGCTCCACCGCAAAATGTTATTTCTGCCATAGCAAAAAGTGCCGCATGAGCGCGAAGCCCGCGTAGCCGCCGATCAAATCAACAATGACATCCTTCACGGTGTCGATCGGGTATGGAAAATACGAACCGCGCATGCCGCTGAAGAACTCCAATACTTCGATCGCAATCCCGCAGAGCGCCACGAAGACGATGCAGCGCACCATATCCGGTCTCTGCCTGCTCATGAGGATAAACCAAGCAGCGATCGCGGCGGCCCAGACGCCGCCGAAGAAGTGTATGGGGAGATCAATCCACCAATTGGTGAGAAACAGATCCTTCACAAGTCCGTAGTATTCGAATGCACTCATCAAAGCGAACGCGACGATGCCGAGAAGAAAGACTCGCACTGCCATCTGGGTATCCTACATCAAAAAATCCGCCATACGGCGGGTCATTTTGATACGTGCGCGAAGCGAACGCGCGGAGGGGTTCGGGGAACCGCGTCGGTTCCTCGTGGAGGAGAGCAGCGAGCAGAGCGAGCGTTGAGAACCGTGGGTTCTCAAATAAAAAAGTCCTTCCGAAGAAGGACTTTTTTATGCGGCTGGTACGGCGCCTGGACTTTGGATCCAGGTGGGAGCCCGCAGCAACTCCAGCCGCTGAAATCTCGCGAAGAGTTCTCATTGGCGGGCGCGATATGAGGCTACCCTGTACTTCACCAAGCAGGTTTTAGTACCGGCCGCTGAAAATAAGTATACTCTCCTGCGACAAAAAACAAGATTGCGCTTCACGCGCGACTCACGATGAGCGTGCTTCGAGCCCGCCGCGCACTTCATACACGTGCGTCGCGGGACTGTGCGCAGGATGGAATTCCGTGGTGTGCACTTTATCGCCTCGTATCTCGAAAAGCGCGTGCGGCGAGGCGCCATCCGGATGATGCTCGGTCGCATAGACCTTCGAATCCGCGACGCGATAGATCGGTTTCGTCAGGTCCGGCCGGCCGTTCTTCATGTCGTAGATATGCCCCTTGTCCATCGCCATGATAGGCCGCGCGGTATGCAAGCCGCCTGCATGTCCGTAGTGCGACTGGTGCAGGTACTCCATGCATTTACGAGAGGATACCCTGGAGCTCCTTCTCGTAGAGGATGTCTTCGTGCGAAACCTTGTAGTCGATGATCTCTCCTTTCTCGAACCAGTGCGGGATCTCCATATTGGCCTCGTCGACGGAGCCGGACGCGTGGATCAAATTGCGCACCGCGCGATCGTCGGCATCGGACATAACGTACGAGTCGATAACGAAATCGCCGCGGATCGTGCCGACAGCGGCGCCGCGGGGCTCCGTGCCGCCGGTGATCTTGCGGACGAGCTCTACCGCATGCGCGCCTTCCCACACCATGCAGATCACGGGTCCCGAGGTCATGTACTTCTTCAGATTCTTGAGGATCTTCGCGGTGATCTCAAGCGGATCTTCCGAGGGCGGCGTGAGACCACGATCTTTGTACGATTTGATCGTCTTCTCACCGGTCACGCGGCGCCAGTTGGGATCGAGCGTGTAGTGCTGCTCGATATGCTCTTCCGTCGGGACCATCATTTTGAGGCCGACGAGCTTGAGACCGATGCGCTCGTAGCGCAGCACGATTTCTCCGATAAGCGCCCGCTGGATAGCGTCGGGCTTGATGATGACGAGCGTTCGCTCTTCTTTGGGATGTTTCATGCGCGCTACTGTATCACGAATCCGCCGGAGAATCAGCCTTTCGGACCTACGATCTGGAAGCTGCCCGGCCATGCGCCGTTGGAGACCGATGTGATGCCGTTCGACGTCCACGCGCCGTACACGGATTGCCCGGGCGCGAGCTGGTAATCCACTTCGCCACCGTATGTATTATTCATTTGTCCGCTCTGCATACCGGCGGTACAGATGTCAGAGAGATCCGCATAGTACCAAGGACCGCCCCAGATCGTTTTGATCGAGAAGCCGGGCGGGCAGAAACAGTCAAAGGTCCCGCTCTGGCCGCGCTGCGACGCCGCGTTCGCGGGACATTGCGGCAGGCCGTTCGGATTCGTCGACGCCTGCTGGACGCCGATCGTGATCGTCGCGCTTGCGAGTACCTTGTTGTAATTGGGGCCGTAATCGTTATCAAGCAATTCTACCGGATACGTACCAGGATAGAGCTGCGATACGTAAGCCTGCCAGCGGCCGTTGACCACATTCGAGCTTGCGGAGTTCCCTCCCTTTACGGCGACCGTAATGCTCGACACATTGCTCGCGCTTCCCGTAATCAGCGGTGACGACATGAAATACTGCATGTTGGTCACGTCGAACGTGCCCGACGGTTGGCTCGCCGGTGCCGTGACGTTGATCGCTGTGTTGCAGGTACCGGAGAGTCCATCGTCACGAGACACAATCAGGACAGGATAGAGCGTGCCGCTCTTGCCGCTCACCGTAAAGGTTTGGTAGCCGTCTGCCGCGATGTTTCCGTACGGAAGGCCGAGCAGATTGGCTGAAGCGTCTTGTTTCCATGAGGCATGGGATGCGCCGAGACTGCTCCAGCGGAGTGAAACCGTCTGTCCGCTCACAATCGTCGAGGGCGACGCCGTGATCGTACAGTTGAGGGCGGTCGTTATGCCTCCGTAAACGAACGGATCGCTATCCACGCGCCAATACATATCGTTCGTCGTCTGCGCCCGCGCGATGTATTGACCGCTCGGTGCATTCTGATCCTCCTGTATCACGGTCGTGCCCGTCCCGCCGCCCGGGACTTGCGCCTGAGATCCTCCTTCCCATTGACCGTTCTCATTCTTCCAAAGCGTCGTAATGTAGGCATGTGCCGGCAGATTCGCATAAGAGATCCAGATTTGCTGGCCGTCTATTTTTGTCACGGAGACGCTCGCTGCGCCCGATGGTTGCACGGGCGCGGATGGCGCTTGCGGATAGATCGTTACTGATTTCGGGATCATAGTGGTCACCCCGTCGCTGCAGATAAATTCGAACTTCGTCGTGTCGGAGAGCTGATACGTGCGGCTGCCAAGAAGCGGGATGCTCTCCGAGGTGCCGTTCTTGTTCATCGTGCAGTAGGTGGAATTAGAGGCTTTCCATGTGAGGTAGAAGTCCTGATTCGCGATCGTAGGCACCGGATTGATGCCGACGATGATCCACGGGCCGTTGCGACTCGTGCCGTCGACAGTCGTAGTTAGTGCGGAGCCATTGATGACGATAGTTGAGGTCGCCGCAGTATTGGTATTGAACGACGGATTCGTTTGGGCCGGATTCGACTGGCCGAGCGCGGCGGTCGCGACCGATATCGCCTGCTGTGCGACCTGGATCGCATTGGCGCGAAGATCAGGAGAAGCATTAGGGCTCGACTGCGCGAGCGCGAGGAGCATGAGCGCGGTTTGCAGAAGCGCGACGACGGATGCGTTTGATGGCATAGATTATTGGGTAATTGTTAATACTTTGTTAACGATTGGTTGAGCATTCGATGATGTCGGAGCACCCGCGCTGTAATACGGATAATACGCGAGTACGCGCACGCTTGAGACACCGCGCGGCACAAATGTCTCGACGCTCCAGCGCTTGAACGGCAGGCTATCTTCCCGTACGCCCGGCTGCGAACCGCCCGAGTAGAATTGCGAATCGCGCCCATAATCGAACGCGATACGATAGATGCTCGCCTCGTCATAAGGGCCCTGATAGGTCGGGTCGAAAAGTACAAGATTGACTTCGTTATTAAAGAGACCGCCGTTCGTCGCCGTGCCGGAGAGCGTGACGCTGACATTCCGGTCGTTGCTATACCGTCCGCCGTCCGGGGTGAATCGGATACTGTCGACAGTGATAGAAGGTTTCGCATCCGAGTGACTCACTGATACGTTCGTCGAACAGGTGCCGAATCCGCCGGGACCGACGACTTGCAGTTTGATGGGCTGATAGCCCTCGATGTTCGCTATCGTCTGCGCCGTGCCGGAAATACCTGGCGTGCCTTCGGGCGGAATAATCACCGAACGCGTCCCCTGCCCCTCATCGGCATTTTGGTTCCAGAGCGCGCGTGTCGCGCCTTGCGACTTCCAAGTAAGCGTTATTACGTCGCCGAGCTTATAGAGCACGTTGTCGCTCGAGAGCGTGCAAGTAGGCGGCTGCGCGGAAGAGGTGTCGCTCGTGAAGCGGAACGTATCAAGGACCGGTTGGAGAAGCGCCTTTGCGGTCGCAATGGAGGACTGCTGCGCCTGCGCCTCGGCGTCGCTCTCTGTTCGAGTCGACTCGGTCTGCATGATGAGTCGATAGCAACGGTTGTTGTGCAAAATGTCATACACGTCCTGGTTCGTATAATGTCCCATCGCTGCATCTCCTATCGAATACTTCAGGAATGAGAGGCCGTTGATAGTGACGTTGCCGGCTTTGCTGACCGATTCTTCCGAGGCCTGCGGCACGACCATGCAGCGACCGACATCGCCCGGGTCGGCGCTCGCACTGATGGAAATCGTGACAGGGCCGTTCGTCTTGAGCGTGAGGATATGCTCTGCCGAGAGTCCGCTAAGGTCTGACCAATTCGTCGCCGTCGTGTCGAATTGAACCCCGTCCGGATACTGGAACGAGAAACCATAGGTGTCATTCGTATATGTCTTCGTCGCCGTGCTCGTATTTTTCACGCCATACGCATTCGCTTCGGATTGAATCACGGCGCGCTGTTCAGCGTCGGAAATTGGGGTCGCTACATCCGGATCGAGCGCGACGATAGTGTTGATGAGAAACGTCTTGAATGTTGTTCCGACATTCCAAGGCTCATCGCTCACTATGACAAAGTTATGCGCGCTCAGAGGAACTACGGATACACTGTTGCGGAAGCCGCCGTTGAATATGTGCAGCCCGCCCATGGTATTGCGCCTAACATCGGCGGGCTTTGTAGTGCCGGGAGAAATCGTCATATCTCCCCTCTCCGACGCGAATCCGTTCGGGTACGCCATCATCCAGGTATGCGCCGACGCATCGAAAAAGTAATTCAACGTAGGATCACAGATTCCGCCGGGACATCCCGAATCGGCGTTCAAGCGTATCGAGGCAGTCGGCGACGAATATTCCTCAATGGTTATAGAGTGATCCGCGTCGATTGTTGAGCGGAGAACTAAGCGCTTTTTTACAGTCCCGCCCGGGTATGCGGTAGAAAAATTAGTATTCGGCTGCTCTTCAAGTTTCCATGCACTCGGATACCAAAAGGAGAACCCGAAATCGATGTCGGTGTATTTGCTCATGCCGGCGACCGGGCCGCTCCCCTGCGCGGGCGCGGTCGGCTGCGTTTGATCCTTGACCGGCCAGCCGTTGATCACCTGTGAGACGACCCCCTGCGGCGTCTGGGTATCAGCGATATCAGTTGACGTAGGTGCCGTGACCGGCGAGCGGCCAAAAGCAATGTATGCGCCGACCGCGACCACGATCGCGACAAGCATGCCTATAAGGACCGCGTTTGCGATCAGACCCCGCTCCTGCATGAAGAAACGGTAGCACGCGGCGGCGTTCGCCGCTAACTCTTATTGGAATATGGACGCGGGGTCGAGACCGGAGTAATCGAGCGGCTTTCGCTCCTCCGCCTGCCCGAATTTGCGGCGGATCTCCGCCTCGATCTCCTCGCGCGGCCGGCCGAATGTCTCATACGAAAGCTGCTTCAGAGGATCGATGCGCGAGTAATCGAATTTCGGCAGGTTAACCGTCTCGATCGTGAACGGGCGCGCCGGTACGCCGTTGACAAGCAGCGACGCAACGCCGGTACGATTGGGCAGATTCTCGAGATCCTGCGCGGTAAAGACGGGCGCGAACTGCTTTTCCAAGAATTCCGCATCGGTCGTACCGATACGCATCGATATTTTGGTGCCGACGTTGCCGATCACCGCATCACGAATATCTTCCTCGAGCTGCGCAATGAATTGGTGCGCGACGCAGAGCGAGAGCTTGTATTTACGCGCCTCTGAAAGAATGGTCGCGATCGACGGCGTCGCGAAGTTCTGGAATTCGTCGATATAGAGATAGAAGACCGGCAGATCGCCGCGCGAGTCCACGCGCGAGAATGCCGCCTGCAGGAATTTCGATACCAAAACGAGGCCGAGAAGCGCGGTGTTCCTGTCGCCCAAGCGGCCCTTCGAGAGATTCGCGAGGAAGATTTTCTTGCCGTCGATGATCTCGCGGAAATTGAAAGCGGATTTTTCCTGAGCGACGATCGGGCGCATGATGTCGTTGGCAAGGAAGACGTCGAATTTCGACGTGATGTAGGGCGCGACGTTCTCCAGCGAGGGATCGCCCTGCGCTTGCTCGGCGATCTTGCGCCAGAACTGCACGATGATGGGGTTCGGGCAGTGCGAGAGTTTCAGATTACGGAACGATTGATCGGCAAAGACGCGCGGGATCTCGACGAAGGTCGAGCCTGAGTCCGGATCCTCGACGACGAGTTGCACGGCGTTGCGGTAGTACTGCTCGAACATCGGACCGAAGGCTTCCGGCACGTCTGAATAGAGTTTTCGAAAGATACCGTAGACCTCATCGACGACGAATGTCTTCATCTCGGGCTTCGAGCGGTCGTATTCGAGCATGTTGAGGCCCATCGGGCGCGGCGTGTATGCGGGATCGAAGTAGATCACGTCCTTGGCACGCTCGGGCGGGACTGCGGCGAGCACGTCCTCGATGTCGTTGCCGTGCGGGTCGATGAACGCGACCCCGTCGCCATTCTGAATATCCTGGATGATCATGTTCTTGATGAGGCCGGTC
>JAFAPB010000045.1 GCA_019247335.1 Candidatus Kaiserbacteria bacterium | reverse complement strand
TCAGCATTGTGTCCGGACCGGCGACAATCTCGGGCAATACAATCACCATTACTGGAACGGGAACCGTCGATGTCCGCGCTTCCCAGGCTGGGAACAGCCTCTATAGCGCGGCGACCCCAGTGGATCAGACCTTCACGGTGAATCCCGCAAACCAGACGATTTCCTTCGGTGCGCTTGCCAATCACACTTATGGCGACGCGGCGTTCGGCGTCAGCGCGACGGCGACCTCCGGGCTTGCCGTGTCGTTCAGCATTGTTTCCGGTCCGGCAACGATCTCCGGCAATACGATCACGATCACGAATCAGGACGGCACGAGCTACACGATCGATGCGTCGAACGCGCAGGTCGAAAAACTCTCGACGATCCCGCTCTCGCAGGTCGCCGTGGGCGATAAGATCGGCGTCGAAGGGACGGTCTCGGGGACGAACGTGACAGCACAGCACATTATGGATGGCATGCCGCAGAAGCCTGACCAGGATTAATCAGTTTCGGCAAAGAAGCGCCGCGGCCGCGGGCCGCGGCGCTTTAATGCATACGATTTGATAGGATTGTTCGACTATGAGCGCAGCGCCGCTGACCGACGAGGAGATCGCACGCACGGTGCAAGAAGGCGACATCGAGGGCTTCGGCGAGCTTGTAGAGCGGTATGAAGCGAAGCTTTTGCGTTACGGGCGAAAATTTCTGCCGCGCACGGAAGATATCGAGGATATCGTACAGGACGCGTTCGTGAGCGCTTTTCAGAACATCAAGAGTTTCGATACGTCGCGCCGGTTCTCGCCGTGGATCTATCAGATCGCGCACAATGCCTTCGTGAACGCGCTGCGCAAGCATTCCAGAAATCCGCTCACGATGGTGGATTTCGATACCTTTTTGTCGTACCACGTCGAAGAGGCGCCAACGGACATGGAGCGAGAGCACAAAGAAATGCGCGAACTGATCGAAAAAGGGCTCGACGAGCTTTCGCCGAAATCGCGCGAAATCCTTGTTCTTTTTTATCTCGAGGATTTTTCATACACGGAGATCGCCGATATTCTCCAGGTGCCGGTCGGCACCGTCGGAGTGCGATTGAAACGTGCAAGAGAACAGCTTCGCCAGGTGTATGAGAAAATGAACATGACCTATGGGGAATGATCACAAGAACATACGGGACGAAGTGCTGCAGAAGATCCGCAGCGGCGAAGTATCAATGCACTCAAGCGGCTATTTGGCATTGCGCATCGGAATGCTTGCTTTCGTTGTCTTGGCCGCGCTCGTGATATCGGTCCTTATCTTCAACTTCATTTCTTTCACGATCCGCCTCTCCGACGACAGCCAGCTCCTCGGCTTCGGACCGCGCGGCATCGTGTTTTTCGTTACGATGTTCCCGTGGGCGCTTCTTGCGGCCGACGCGATCCTGCTCGTGATCGCGGAGCGGCTCTTGCGCCGTTTCCGCTTCGGCTATAAAAATCCGGCACTCATCCTTTTTGCGGGGCTTGCCGTGCTTACGCTCGCGCTCGGACTTTTGATAGACAACGCGACGCCGTTCAACGACCGCATGCTTGAGCGGGCCGAGCGCCATCATTTGGGGCCGCTTGACACGATGTACGCGAGGCCGCATCCCGGACCGCCGGAAGGAGGCGTCTGTCGCTGCGTCGTGACCGCGATCGGGACCTCAAGCGTGACGGCGTATAACGCCGATGCAAGCACGAGCCCTATCAAGATCCAGTTCCCGCAGGAACTCGCGTCGGCGACCTCAAGCGTCTACGTCGGCGAGACGATCTTCGTGGCAGGGGATCGCGACGGCAATACGATCTATGCGTTCGGCTTCCACACGATGCCGAAGCGAGGCGCGGGTCCCGAGAATGTCGTGATCATCCGGCGCTGATCAGCTCACGAGCGTCGTATAAACGATAAGACGATGGTCATAGGTCGAATGATCCGGCGTGAGCTCGCCCGCGCACGTGATGAGATTCAGATTGCGGCCGCTTCCGCGCGTGAAGAGCATTGAAGAGGTGAGCTCGGAAAGCTTGTACGTCGCGACTTTCGATACGACGAAATGCAGCCGTTCGTTATTTTCGGTCGTCACGTATATATCGGTTCCGGGTTTGACCTGGTCGAGATTCTGAAACGCGGCGAAAACGTGCGCATCGATCACCGCTGTACCGTGCTCACCGGGGACCGCGCCGTATTTATACCAGCCGACATTGTTGGTGGCACCGCTCGGCACCGCCATTTCGCCTTTATTGTTGACGCCGACCGCCTGCACGGGTGCGTCGATCGATGCCGCGGGAATGGAGAGACGGAGCGGATCGGCGACCGGGCCGCGCGAAGTAACGGCGACGGGCGTACGCTCGACGGGCGCGGCGTTCGTCGCCGTTGTCGAAGCGAGGCTGGATGCGATGCTCTCGAGCGCAGCGACACTGGGGCTTGCGACCGGCAAGAGGTCGGCACGGAACGCGAGAGAGGATTCGGCCTGTGCCGCGGTATACTCATATGCAAGCGCGGGAGTAAAAAACTCTTGGCGGATCGCAAAACCGAGGGCAGTGACGAGCGCGACGGTGATGAAAACAGATGAAGTGCGCATGAACATTCGTATTCTAAATTTTTAGTGAAAAAACGTCGAATATTCATGATCGGCGCCGTTTTTCGCGCATTGTGCTCGGCCCGCAAAAGTGTACGATATCCTCATGAACGAACGTGGGCTCGCCGAATATTTTTTGCTCGCGCTGCTGCTTCTGGCAGGCGCGCTCGTTTTTTTTATTTTGCAGCCGTTCCTCGCACCGATCGCGCTCGCGGCGGTCTTCGCGGTCGTTCTGCAGCCGATCTACCGGCGCGCGCTTTTTGAGCTCAAAGGTTCCGAGACGCTCGCGGCGCTGTTGGTGGTCCTTGTCTGCCTCATCTTGCTCATCGTGCCGCTCGCATTCTTCGGTGCGCGCCTCCTCGCGGAATCGCAGCAGCTCTATCAGTCGATCTCGAGCGGAGAATGGCGCACCGTCCTCGATGCGGGACTTTCGAATACCGCGCCATGGATGAATCACTACGCGCCGGGCGCGAGCGGCAGCTTCTCGCAATTCAGCGCAAGCATCGACGACTATGCGAAAAGCGGACTCTCATGGCTGATTCAACATCTTGGGGTCGCTTTCTCGGGCGTCAGCGCTTTTTTCCTCGCGCTCTTTATATTTTTCGTCACCCTTTACTATCTGCTGCGCGACGGCGCACGCCTCTGTCGGTACTTGGTGCGGCTCTCGCCGCTGAAGGACAAGGATGACGAAATGATCCTCGCGCGGCTTGAGGTCTCGGTGAATTCGGTCGTGCGCGGCAAACTGCTCATCGCACTCATCCAGGGCATTTTTGCCGGCGTCGGATATGCGATCTTCGGCGTGCCGAATTCGATACTGCTCGGCTTGATTTCGATCGTCGCGGCGCTCATACCGCCGTTCGGCACGGGGCTCATTACGGTACCCGCGGCCGCCTACCTATTTCTCGCGGGGCATCCCGATGCCGCACTCGGCCTTTTCCTCTGGGCATTGATCGCGGGCGTGATCGACAACATGATCGGTCCGCGGCTCATGAGCTCTGGCACGCAACAGCATCCGCTTCTCATGCTGGTATCGGTCCTCGGCGGCATCGCGTTTTTCGGGCCGGTCGGCGTCTTCCTCGGCCCGCTTTCGGTGAGCCTCTTTCTCACGCTTCTCGATCTGCATATGGAAGTGAACCGCCCGCGCGCATGAGCGAGATCGCCTCGCTGGGCTCTCTGCAATTCGAAAGCGCGGCGCAGCATCCGGAACTCCTTGCTCCGGTCGTATTCGATGCGATCGCTGCGTATCCGCAGATCGGCGTTGCAGCTATCGACCCGACGCTCTCCGACACTGCCGCATTCTGCGCGCACTATGGGATCGCGATAGAGCAAGCAGCGAATTGCATCATTATCGAGGGCACGAGGGGCGAGACGGTCACGCATGCCGCGTGCGTTGTTCTCGGAAATACGCGGGCCGACGTGAACGGCGCCGTACGCCGATTGCTCAACGCTCGTCGTGCGTCGTTCGCTAAAATGGAAGACGCGGTCGAAAAGGCGCGCATGGAATACGGCGCGATCACGCCGATCGGGCTTCCGCCGACGTGGCGAGTGTTGCTCGACGCACGAGTCCTTGCCGCCGACGCGGTCATCATCGGAAGCGGCATCCGCGGCTCGAAGCTCGCGCTCTCGGGAAAGATGCTGGCGCAATTGCCGCGCGTCGAGGTCGTCGAAATGCTCGCGCGCCCGGTATAACAGTGTAGAGTATCCCGATGGATGTACGCGGCTTTGCCGATACGATCGCGTGGTATGACGCGCATGCGGAAGAATACGCCGACAGCGTGACCAACACGGTGCCGACCGAACTGATCGAACTTTTTCTCGCAAAATTGCCGGAGCATCCGTTCGTGCTCGACGCCGGGTGCGCGCACGGGAGAGACAGCGAGGCGATGGCGAAACGCGGCGCCAACGTCGTCGGCGTCGATATCTCGAAGCCGCTCCTTAAGATCGCACGCGAGCGCTATCCGAAGATTCAGTTCGTCCAAGCGGATTTTCGCAAACTGCCGTTCGATGACGGGATTTTTGACGGCGTGTGGTCGCAGGCATCGCTTGTGCATCTCGAAAGCGAAGCGGATGTCCGCGCCTCGATCGCTGAATTCGCGCGCGTCCTCAAGCTCGGCGGCATCGCGCATATCTGCGTGCGCGAACGCACGAGCAAGGAGGCGACCGCAGTTATCTCCGATGCAGTATCCAACCATGAGCGTTTCTTCCGCTTTTACACGCTTGAGGAAATGACGGACTACCTCAAGGATTCCGGGTTCGTCGTGCTTCTGCACACGAATCCGCCCGATCATCACGGCCGCGATGACATCGCTTGGCTGCACCTCTTGGCACAGAAGGTCATCTGACAGGAATAGCGGAGGCGCCGCAAAAAAGCTATACTTTCCTCATGAATATGAGCCGCTGGTCTATCATCACACTGCGCTGCGGCATAGCGTTCACGTTCCTCTATCCTCCCATCGACGCTTTTTTCAATCCCTTCTCGTGGATCGGCTATTTTCCGACCTTCCTTCGCGGATTCGTGCCTGACCTCGTGTTGCTCCACTCCTTCGGTGCCGTCGAGATCGTGATCGCGATCTGGATCCTTATAGGGTGGCGGATATTCTGGCCGGCCGTGCTCGCGACCTTGATGCTCCTTTCGATCGTCGTTTTTGATTTCCGGGATTTCGAGGTCTTGTTCAGGGATCTGGCGCTCGCTGCTGCGGCGCTATCGCTCGCGCTCGCGGAATACCCCCGACAGAAACAGCTGCAATAAGCGTCTCTATATATATGAATGCGAATACGCCTCTTGAGGCGATCATATTCGATTTCAATCGAACGCTCTTCGATCCGGTATCGTTCCGGCTCTATCCGGGCGTCCAGAACATGCTTGAGGATCTGCGGCAGTTGTATCGCCTTTTTATATTCAGCAGAATGGGACACCGCCGTGATCGGCTCTTGGTAGATCTTGGCATCGCGGACTGTTTCGAAGCGAGCTACTTTGCCGCAAAGAAGACATCCGAAGAACTTTTGCGGATCTTTGCGACGCATGGCCTCCAGCCGGCGCATACGTACGTAGTGGGGGACTTGCTCGCGGACGAATTGCGCGTCGGGGCGCAGGTGGGCGCGAAGACGGTGTGGCTGCGGCACGGCATTTTCTCGGGCGCGCAGGCGATCCTGCCGCATGAAAAGCCGACGTATACGGTCAGCACGATCGAGGAGCTCCATGGGCTCCTGCGCCCCAAGCAATAGCGCTTTACTTGACTAAAGCACTCCACTTAGCTAAAGTGCGTACATGAACTGGAATAAGCCGGAGAATCGCGATCTGGTGAATGCGTTTCTGTCGCTGCAGTCCGAAGAAGAGGCACGACGCTTTTTACGCGATCTTTTGACTCCGGAAGAGATCGAAGAGTTCGCCAAGCGCCTCAAGGCTGCGGCAATGCTCATTGATAAGCGCCCGTACAGCGAGATCCAGAAAAAGACGGGTCTCTCTTCGACGACGGTCGCGCGCGTGTCCAAATGGCTCAACGGCAAAGAGGCAGGCTACAAGACGATCCTCTCGCGCCTCCATCATCGGCGTGCTCTGGCGAGAATGGGCTGAATTGAACTCGATTCAGGATAGCCCCTTCTCGCGAGAGAAGGGGCTTTTCCGTTGGAGTGCCTACAAACAACAACATGCACATTGAGGAGGGATAGATGGCAGAGCCCATCGAACTACAGCGCTATTTCAGACACCGGCTCGCCCGCTGTCGTCGTCAGGTGGGACTCGAGATCGAGACGCTGATGACGAAACCGCGTGGGAATGTGGGAGCTAAGCTCATCTCGTTCGGGGAGTCGCAAGAGTTGATGCGGCGCCTCGCCCGGAGCGGATGGGATGCTCACGTGCAGCACGCCGGCGATCATCTCGTGCTCGTTCGTGACCCCGCCGGCTTCAGCTACAAGTACGACGCGGGTCACGCGAACTTCGAGCTCGCCTGCCCGCCGGACTACTCGGCGCGCGCCGCGCTGCACAAGGCGAGGGATCGGCTCGAGCAGCTGTATCGCATCGCCAATTCGCTCGGCATCTCGCCGTTACTCGCGCCATGCCACCGCGGAGAGGAGGACACGCTCATCGATCTCGAACCGCGTGACCGCTTCTGGCTCACGGTCGACGGACGCGATGCGTTCGCGCCGATCGCCCGCATCGCGTCGTTCCAGGCCACGTTCGACGTCGCCCCCGAAGAAGCGATCGAACTGATTAACCGGCTCTTGCAGCGCCTCGAGCATTTCTACTCCTGGTTCCCGCAGTTTCGTGTCTGGCAGCGGTATGTGCACGAGTCGAAGGCGGGGTATCGTGGCGATCGCTTCGGCGGCCCGATGGGCTTCGAATCGATCGAAGAGTATTGCGCGCGGATCGCGGAACACAAGGTCGGGCTCATCAAAGCGCAACGGCTCGTGCCGTTCGCCGAGGCCGATCTCGCCGACACGAAAGAGATCGCGCTCTTCATCCGGAGCGTCTGGTGGCACTTCAGGCTGCGACGCAACGGCGATCAGCTCTGCATCGAAGTACGTCCGATCGGGCGCTATCCCGACGACGAACTCGAAGCGCGCCTCGCCTTCGTCTGCGAGCTCGTCGGCTACGCCATGTGATCGTTACGCGGAGAGGGTCTTGCGCCCTCTCCGCTCACTTATTTGCGTATGGGAAGCGCCTCTGCTAGAGTCATTTTCATGACAAAGACGGCTATCTTGCAGGGCCGACGTGCAGCTTCGATTGAGGCTGCTTAGAGCATTTGTCATCCACGAATATTCCAAAGCGGCCTCAAAACGGGGCCGCTTAGCACATTCACAACGAGGTGGAAAATGAACGCTTTTCCGGAAACATTCGGAAACGCTCCGATCCTGTTCGCGCACTCGCCGAAATGGGAATATCGGCGCGACCGCGATGATCCGCATACCGCGCGGTACATACCGGCGCGCATGCTGACGTCGCTCCGACCCGGGAAGGATTTCATCATCCTGCCCGGCAACAGCGAATCGGTGCGCGAGTTCGCGAAGTTCTGCACTGCCATCCTCGGCATCGAGCGGCGGCAGATCCTATATACCTCCGGGACGAACTACCAGATCGCGACCGACGCGCGCATCGAGCTCGTCGAAACGCTCTCGCGGCTCGTGCCGCAAGAGAGCGCGATTCTGCCGTATGCGCCGACGCCCTCGACGGTTCGGCTCGCGCAGGCGCTTGGCCTGCGTCTTATCGGAGAGAATGAATCCTGGCTGCGGCGTTTCGGCACGAAGGCGGTGCTGCATCGAAGCGCGATACCGGAGAAACGGCCGCGCGGGCTACCGCACATCGTCGATCCGAACATCCCGACTCCGCGCGGGTATCTCGCCGTCGACCGTGAGGAACTTGCTCTCGCGCAAAAAAAGCTCTCTGATGCCGGCGTCAAGCGGATGCTCCTGAAGCCCGTCTCCGGCAGCAGCGGGGAAGGAATCAGGGAAGTGGTTGCGTGCAGCGACCTCTCAAGCTACCTGTTCGATCTCGGCCCTGTCGTTCTTGAAGAGCGGCTCGAGATCGATCGCGTCGATGGAGCGATGCTCTCGCCGAGCATCCAGTACATCGGCCGCGGCTTGGGGCCGGTGTCCGACCAGGTGATGGACGGGCACTCTCACACGGGCAATCGCTATCCGTCGCACGCAACGCTCGAGCAGCAAGCCGCACTCGCGGACGCTGCCGGGCGGCTTGTCGACTGGATGCGGCCGGTGGGTCCCGGCGGATTCGATGCTGTGATCTCGGGCGGAAAGCCGTATATCGTCGACGTGAATGCGGGGCGATGCACGGCGGCGCACCCGGCGCTCTTTTTTCGCTCTCGCTACGCACCGCAGGCGCTCTGCGAGGTCTGGAAGCCGAAGCCGAACATGTCGGTCTTCGACATCTGGCACCAGCTCCGGCGCAAAGGTCTCGCGTTCATGCCGGGGAAGGACGAGTGGGGAGTTTTCCCGCTCTACTGGCTCCGCGGGATGAAGGCGCAGCTCATCGCGCTCGGCGGCAGCGCCGAAGAAATGCGCGTCCTTCGCGAGGGGACGGAAGCTCTTCTATAAGAAACATGGCGGACGGAAAGTCCGCCATGTCGTTTTTATATGCCCGTATTTATTCTTCCATTCCGACCGGGACCTTTTCATTGACGCCGCCTTCGGCGAGCGCGGTCAGCTTCTTGTCTGCTTCGCCTTCCTCATCGAGGGTTTCCTGGAGGATGTCGGCGATCTCATCATGTCCCATTTCTTCCGCCCAGGTGCGTGCCGCGCCGTAGCCGGCCATTTCGTAGTGTTCGACATACTGCGCGGCAGCGATCAGGCTCGCGTCGCGCGCCTCTGGATTTTTGATGTTTTTGATGCACCACTCGCCGTCCTTAATTAAGCCGCGGATCGCTTCGACCTTTTCTTTTTTCGCGGGCACGTCGAGCCGCTCCATCGCTTCTTCAAGTCGGATCACGTGATTCTGCGTCTCCTCGAGATGCTGGGTAAACGCATCCTGCAGCTGTTTATTGCTCGCCGCCTTCGCCATTTTCGGCAGCGCTTTTACGATCTCTTGCTCGATGTCATAGAGCGATCGGAGCTTCAAAATGAGTAATTCGTGCAGCGTTTCGTAGCGCTCTTTGCGCCCGCTCGCGGATTTTGTGCTTGAGCGGGAGCGTGATGCGGTAGATGTAGCCATAGATTCATGCGTTAACTTATATACCTTTCTCTATATAAGAGATGCAGTGAATGAGCGGTGAAGCACGCGCAAAAAAGTCTGCTAGAATGCGGGGCATCTATGGAGGATATCGGGGAAAAGTGTGCGATCTTCGGTGTCTACGGCAGGGGGCTCGAGGTCGCACGCATCGCATTCTTCGGTCTCTACGCGCTTCAGCACCGCGGCCAGGAATCCTCCGGCATCGCGACATCCGACGGCGAAAAATTCTCTCGGCACGTCGGCATGGGCCTCGTTGCGCACGTCTATACGGAAGAGTCGATCGCGGCACTGCCCGGCTATATCGCGATCGGGCACAACCGCTATTCGACCGCGGGCGGCTCGAAGCTCGAGCATGCGCAGCCGATCGTCGTCGACGGCGGGCATCTCGGCGAGATCGCGCTCGTACACAACGGCAATCTGCCGTCGTCGACCGCACTCGAAAAATTCCTTGCATCCAAAGGCATGAATCCCACCGGCGCGTCGGATTCGCGTCTTATGACGGAGGCGATCGGCGTCCTTGCACGCGAAGGAAAAACATTGGAGGCAGCGATCACGGAGGCGTATCCGTATATGACGGGCGCGTTCTCGCTTCTTGTGATGTCGCGGGATTCACTCGTCGCGATCCGCGATCAGTGCGGCATCCGTCCGCTCTCGATCGGCAAGCTGAATGGTGGCTTCGTGTTCTCATCGGAAACGTGCGCATTCCATCCCGTCGGCGCGACGCACCTGCGCGACGTCAATCCTGGGGAGATGGTGATCGCCAACAAAGATGGGCTCAAGAGCGTGCAGATCGTGCCCGGCGATCAAAAGCTCGATATTTTTGAATTTATTTATTTCTCTCGGCCGGATTCGGAACTGCTTGGCAGATCCGTCTACGCGGTACGCAAGAATTTCGGCAGGGAACTTGCGGAGGAAAGTACCGTGGATGTCGATGTCGTCATTCCCGTGCCGGAGACATCCGTTCCGGCCGCGATCGGGTACTCGCAGGCGCGCGGCGTCGCGTTCGAAATGGGGCTCACCAAGAACCGCTACATCCATCGCACGTTCATCCAACCCGAGCAGCATATTCGGGACCAGGGCGTGAAAGCGAAACTCACGCCGCAGCGCGAAGTCATTGCCGGGAAACGTGTCGCTGTCGTCGATGATTCGATAGTACGCGGCACGACCTCGCGGCAGATCGTCGCGATGCTTTTCGAAGCGGGTGCCAAGGAGGTGCATTTCCTTGTCTCGTCGCCGCCGGTCATTTTTCCGGACTTTTACGGGATCGACACGCCGAAGCAGAAGGACTTGATCGCCGCGGGGATGTCGATCGCGGAGATGCGAGACTATTTGGGCGCCACCTCTCTTACGTTTCTCTCATATCGCGGCATGATCGCGGCGACGGAGTTGCCAGAGAGCATTTTCTCGACCTCATTTTTTACGGGCGAATATCCCATCGATATCCGCGAGCGCAAAACGGAGATCGTACAGAAACGGGTCTGCTATACACCGTTTACCGAGGAATACAAAGCGTAAAAGTGAACGCCAGATGAAGGCGCTGAAGATGTGGCGGTAAGCCGCAGTGCGGAGCCCCGTCTTCATGAGCGGTAGGGTACTGAATCGACCCCGGAAGACGGAGTCCGCCGGGGCTCCGTCTTCCGGGGTTGCAGGCGTTTACGCCTCAAAGCCCCAAGATTTATTAGTAGTTAGATAAATAGCTATGAAGATCAAAACTCTTATCGCAGGATCGGCTGCCGCGGCGCTTTCGCTGGGCATGGCCCTTCCTGCAGCGGCACTCTCCGCGAATGGCGTCGTGAATTCCGCGACACAGGCGGCGTATGACGCAAACGGCGCGGTCGGAGGATCCGGCAGCGCGAATGTTTCCGGCTCGGCTTCCGGCAACGGCAGCTTGAAATCCGGAGTCACGAACATTATCAATAACTTGACGGGCTCGGGCTCGGCCGGCGCTTCCGGCTCGGTCAACGCAGGCGGCTCAACCGATGTGAGCGGCAATACGAACGTCAACGCGAACACGAATGTGGACGCCAATCTCTCGGGCAACGCCTCGTCCAACAGCACCAATGCGTCCGACAACGCGGGCGTCATCTTGATGACCCGTGCGGACGTGAACGCCGCGCTCAATCACGCGGTCACGGCAAACGGCTCGGCGAGCGGCTCCGGCAGCGCATCCGTCGGCACGGCGGGCGCGGGCTCGGCCGACCTCAACGTCAACTTCGGCGGCGATGCGGCGAGCGTCCGCAATAATGCGGAGCTCTCTTCCTACATTGCGACGCAGATCAATGCCGACCAGAACATCGATCAGATCCAGTCCTCGGCGGATAGCGTCGCGGTGACCTACAAGGATCATGCAAAATTCCTCGGCTTCCTTCCGGTTGCGATCAACGCGACGGCGATCGTCGACGGCTCGGGCAACGTGACCCTTGATTACCCATGGTACAGCTTCCTCTTCAAGACAAGCCGCGCGGACCTCGAGGCGAAGATCCAGAATGCGATCTCTGCGGTGCTCAACGCCTCGGGTAGTCTGAACGGGAATGTGCAGAGCAGCGACAACACCTCGGTGAAGACCAAGAATGGTGTCGTGAGCGGCAACGCGAGTGCGACCGGTACGGCGAATGCCAATGCCAATGCAAGCGCGCAGGCGCAAGCCAATGCCGCGATGCATGCGGCGGGGCAGCTCACCGCAGCCCAGCAGGCGCAGCTGATCGCTGAAATCAAAGCGGCGATGCAGGATGAATTCAATGCATCGGCAAACACGAATGCGAACGCCAGCGCTTCCGCAAACGCGCAATAACCTCACCTCCGACTGAACGAAAGGCCTCCTGTCCGGAGGCCTTTCGAGTTTCTAGACAAATTCATGATGGGCAAGTACCCTGAATGCTCTAACGGATAACGATTTCCTATGGCATACACTCCATCGAACGACATTCTTAAAAAATACGCGCGCGTCTTGGTTGACTTCGCGCTCGGCGGCGGCAAGGGGATCAAGAAGGGAGATGTGGTACGCGTCTCTTCGGCAGAGAGCGCAAAGCCGCTCTACAATGCGGTCTGCAACGCGATCGTCGATTCCGGAGGCCACGTGATCGGTCACTATTCTCCTGATGACGAGCAGGGCGATCGCCGTCGCAACGAATCCTTCACGCGGTACTTCTATCAGGAAGCGAGCGAGGAACAGATCAAATTCTTCCCTGACAAATATCTGAAAGGGCTGGTCGAGCAGATGGACCATTCGCTTTTTATTCTCTCTGAAGCCGATCCGCACGCGCTGAAAGGCGTCGATCCGAAAAAGATCATGCAGCGCGGCGTCGCGCTCAAGCCCTTTATGGACTGGCGTCACGAGAAGGAATGGAAGGGTAAATTCACGTGGACGATCGCGCTTTATGGCACGCCCGCGATGGCGCGTGAGGCGGGACTCTCCGAAAAAGAATATTGGAACCAGATCATCAAGGCGTGCTTCCTCGATGAGAACGACCCGATCAAAAAGTGGAAAGAGGTCTACCGCGACATCGAAAAATATCGCACGCGACTCAACAAGCTCTCGCCCAAGGTCGACAAGCTGCACGCGGTCGGCCCCGACATGGATCTCTGGATCACGCTCGGCGAGAAGCGCGACTGGCACGCGGGTTCCGGACGCAATATCCCGTCATTCGAGATATTTACGTCGCCGGATTGGCGCGGCACTAACGGCTGGATCCGCTTCAATCAACCGCTCTATCGCTACTCCAACAAGATCACTGGCATCGAGCTGCAGTTCAAGGACGGTCGCGTCGTGAAGTCGAAAGCGAAGACCAACGAAAAATTGCTCAAGGAAATGATCGCGACGAAAAATGCCGACAAGATCGGTGAATACTCGCTTACCGATAAGCGCCACTCGCGGATCACGAAGTTCATGGCGGAAACGCTCTTCGACGAGAATATGGGCGGCCCCTACGGCAATACGCACCTCGCGCTCGGCATGTCGTACCGCGATACCTACGCGGGCGACGTCTCGAAGCTCACGACCAAAGAGGCCGAGCGGCTCGGCTTCAACGATTCCTCGGTGCACACCGACATCATCTCGACGACCGACCGCACGGTCACCGCGCACCTAAAGAACGGTCAGGAAGTGGTGATCTACCGCAAAGGACAGTTCGTGCTCTAAGCGACAATGAAACAAAAGGCGCTCGGCATCGTCTCGGTTGTGATCGTGATCTTCTCGATCGCATTCATCGTTTCAACGCTCCGCAAGCCGACTGCGGACGTGAATCACGTCTTAGGCGCGACAACGACGCCCTCTTCGAGCAGTACATACATCTTTGCGAGCCGGAATATGCAGATCAGTATTCCGCAGGGATGGGAGAGCGTGCCGCCGACGGCGGTAAAGCCAGCAGAAGGTTTCGGCACGCCGCTTTTCGCGATCCGTCGGGCTGACGGCGCATGCACGATCGCCTACATAAACGAACCGATCGACCGATTCAACATACCGCCGCTCGCACAGGTTTCGTTCGGCACACGTACCTTTACCGCAAACAATCAGCAATTCGATCCCGGATGGTGGGTGCTCGCGAGCAAGGCTCCTGCAGGGCTGAAATTCAGCGACGACACACGGCAGTCCATCGCCGGTGCGATGCTGATCGCGCAAAATTTCAGCGATAACGATCCGACCAACAAAAAATGGCGCGCATTCGTGCTGTACAACGAGGCGGGCGGTATCGTCGACCAGAGCTGTGATGCCGATTACTACGTGACGCTCGCATCGCTTCGCCCGTATTTCGAAAATACTTCGCTCACGTCGGCAAGCGACGGCACGCTTTTCGCGCAAGCCGCGAATCGGCCGTTAGGGAAGACCCTGCTGCTTTTTATTGGGGCCGACGGTATCCCACGCACGGTCGGCTCCTTCCAATCGAACGGCGAATATATCCGCCCTGTTATCTATAAGGACAAGATCTATTACGTGCGCGACAATACGCTTTTTGCGCTTGATCTATTCAGCGATACGGAATCGGCGGTTGATAGCGTGCCGCAAACTGTCGGCACGGTCGTTGATTTCTTGATCGTGAAAAATACTGTTTTTCTTCTGGCGGCGCCTGGGCCTGCCTGTACGGATACCGGCAAGTGCCAGTCGGTACTCTATCGCGGCACGCTCGCGAGCACGGGCGTCGAGAAAGTCGTCGAAGCGGAGTCATCCTCGATCGCCGGATACGATCAGGCGGAGAATACGATTTATTTGGATTCCGGATACGGGGATGCAGGCTGTTTCTGGAATACGGTCCGGCGTGTCGATCTGACAGCGCGCACGGTCTCGATCGCGCAGAATGCCAGCGCATGCGCAGAAGAGCCAGGATATGACAGTGCCGTCAAAAGCATCAATGCGATCACCGATCGATTTAAATCGCAACTGCAGGAGGTCACCCAGGTACGGGTGCGCGACGGACATTTGGAACTTAATCCAGATCCGCTCGATCGAAATTCAGCCTCGCTTCGATTCTCAACGGACTGATATGACGTGCGTATTTTGTTCGGATAGCGTTATTGATACGCGTGATGTGGCAAGAAACGACCTCGCGCGCGCAGTCCTTACGAATATCCCGATCACACCCCGCCATACGTTGATACTCCCGATCCGGCATGTCTCGCGATTTTCAGAAGCCACAAACAACGAGCGGATCGCGATGTTCGACTTGGCGCAGCACATTGCCAACACACTGACAGAGAAGTTCGGTGCCGAAGGTTTCAACTACGCGTGGAACGAAGGGAAGGCCGCTGGGCAGAATGTCGAGCATTTGCACTTGCACATCGTGCCGCGAACAGAAGGCGATACCGGCATCTACGAGTACGACCCGCGCAAATTCCTCTATCGGCCGGGCAGCAGAGAGATCTCGCCCCAGGATGAGCTGCTCGCCGCAGCGGAAGAGCTGCGCAATGCGATCAATTCATAATATGGACCGTGTCTTTCTCAATGATCTGCGTCTGCGTGGCAAGCACGGTGTGAATCCCGATGAGCGTGTCTATGAACAAGAGTTCGTCATCGATATCGTCGCGCATGTCGACACGAAGACCGCTGCGGCATCTGACGAGCTCACCGACGCCGTGAACTACGTGCAATTTTCAAAAATCGCGCAAGAAGTCGTCGAGCAGGAATCTTTTTATCTGATCGAACGCTTGGCCGATACGATCGCAAAGCGCATTCTGGAAGACGCACGCATCACAACTGTCGAAGTCACCGTCCGCAAACCCGAAGTCCTCAACAATGGCGTGCCGGGGGTAAAAGTCATAAGGGAAAGGCGGTAGGTGGACTTCATCTATATTTCAGCGTCACGCTTTCATGATGTAGGGACTGAAGCGTCCCGGCGACGTTTCGGCGGGTCGGCATTTACCAATTCGATAACCCCATACACTATGCTCTATACCATCGCAGCCATCTTGCTTGTCTTGTGGCTCTTGGGGCTCGTTACGTCATACACGCTGGGCGGATTCATCCATCTTCTGCTCGTGCTCGCGGTGATCATCGTACTGATACGCCTCATCCGTGGGCAGAACCCGCTCTAATCGGTATTCCTGGAAAAGAAAAACAGGCCGCTTCTCCGCAATGCGGAGAGGCGGCCTCGAAAATTCACCATTCCTTCAGTAATTCAACAGAAGCGTGACCGTCCCAGTAGAGTAGTCTAACTATTTTTAATGCTTATGAATAAAGAATACGCACCCCGGTACATCGTTTCCATCTTCGGCGTTCTCGCGGCGCTCCTTTTGCTTTCGTGGAATCTGAATGTCGCGCATGCCGACGCCGTGCAGGACGGCGCGCAGATCTCGATCGCAGGCAACGGTCAGGTCATGGTGCGCAATGCGCAGGTGGTTTCCGTATCCGGCTCAGAGATCGTGGCGATGACGGGCTGGGGATCGACCGCTATTACTTGGACGATCGAGACATCGGGCTCGACGCGCTTTACGCCGGAAAACGGCAGCCGCGCCGCGCTCAAGCTCATCAAAAAGGGCGATCTCATCAGCTTTTCGGGCGAACTCGACACGTCGCTCTCGCATCCGACCGTGATCGCGACGGTCGTGCGCGATAATTCGCTTGTACAGGAGAGCGCAGTGATCTCGGGAACGGTGCTTTCCGTGGATGTCGCGCGTGCGCTTATCGATATCTCGACGCAGAACGGCACCTCGACGATCGCCCTCAACCAGGGTACGACTATCACGCGCGACGGCGCTCCGGTCGGGATCGAGCAGATCAATCCGGGCGACACGACCAAGGCGTTCGGTACGCTCGCGGTGGCGACGCACACCATCTCCGCGCTGAAGATCACCGTCCAGCCGGGCGATGCCGCAAGCGCCGGGAGCACGAAGACTGTCGCTTCAGGAGGCATCTTCTCGACCATCATCCGCTGGCTGCGTTCTCCGGGTATCCTCACCATCAAATAGTTGTACACAGGACTTTTCGTGCCGCTCAAAGGGGATATACTTCACCCGATGCTCCACCTCATCGAGACCCAGCAATTCGACCGGGACTCGCTCAAAAAGCTTTTCGCACTGGCGACCGAAATGGAAGACCGTCGCGATGAGTCGCTTCGCGGCAAGATACTCGCCACGCTTTTCTTCGAGCCCTCTACGCGCACGCGCTTCTCGTTCGAGAGCGCGATGATGCGGCTCGGCGGCAATGTTATTTCGATGGAGAACGCCGGTGAATCCTCATCCTCGACGAAAGGTGAGACGCTCGAAGATACGATCCGGATCGTCGACAACTATGCGGACGCGATCGCCATCCGCCATCCCGAAGCCGGCGCCTCCGAGCGCGCCGCTGCGGTTTCGGAAGTGTCGATCATTAATGCGGGCGACGGTGCCGGGCAGCATCCCACGCAAGCCTTGCTCGATCTGTATACGATCGAGCGTGAAGTGGGCGGGGCCGACGGCATCAAGATCGCGTTCGTCGGCGATCTGAAGTACGGCCGCGCCGCTCGTTCGCTCGCGTATCTCCTCGCTAAGTACGACGATGTCCATATTACGTTCGTCTCGGCGCCGCAGCTGCGCGTCAAAGACGATCTCAAAGAATATTTAAGCGGAAAAGGAGTGAGCTTCGACGAGACCGAAGAGCTTGCACCCTCGATGCGCGAGAGCGATGTCGTCTATCAGACCCGCATCCAAAAAGAGCGGTTCCCGTCGGAAGAAGAGTATTCGCATTTCACGGGCAAATACGTGATCGACCGCTCGCTCGCGGATTCCATGAAAGAAAAAGCCATTCTTATTCACCCCTTGCCGCGCGCCGGGGAGATCGCGGCAGAAGTAGATGATTCGCCGCATGCCGTGTATTTCAGACAGGCGGGTTACGGCGTTCTCGTCCGCATGGCGCTCCTTGCGGCGCTTCTTGATCCGAAGCACCAGGGCATCATCGGCTAGCATCTGTACAACAGTGCTTTCTCATGGCTCTGTAGAGCCCCTCTTTTCATATGACCAGGTCCTGGTATATTCAGAAATATGTGGTTCGCCCGGATCTGGATACCGATCGCCGTCGCGGTAACCATCATCTGTATCCTGTTATATGCCGTCCTGCAGCAGAATTATCGGCAGTCGCTGAACGATCCGCAGATCCAGATCGCTGAAGATGTCGCGGCGCTCATCTCCGCAGGCGCGAAGCCGACGGTCATTGTGCCGAAGCAGCAGGTCGATATCGGGCGGTCGCTTTCGCCTTGGTTCGCGATCTACGACGCTACCGGCACGCCGATCGCATCGTCCGGTTACTTGAACGGCGCGATGGCACACCCCCCGCAGGGAATCTTCACTGACCTCGCATCGGGTCAGGCGCACGGCGCCGGCGTGAAAGGTCCGGTAAAGACGCAGAGCATCGTCGCGACCGGAGAGAACCGCCTCACTTGGCAGCCGCAGGAAGGCGTTCGCGAAGCGATCGTGGTCGCGCAGGCGGGGGATAAGTTCGTCGTCGCAGGACGCAACATGCGCGAGGTCGAGAACCGGATCTCTGATATGGAGACAATGATCGGCATTGCCTGGATCGTCGCCATGTTCGCAACATTGATCGCCGTCTGGCTCGGCTCGCGGGCGCAGGATTTTATAACGATAATCAGCGCGTAATGCTCTTTCTCATCGCGGCGGCTGCGTGTGCGGCGACGCTCCTCGGCGGACTTTTTGCTTTGCGTCTCCATGACCGGCTTCACCTCGTGCTCGGTTTTTCCGCCGGCGCGGTCGTCGGCGTCGCGTTCTTTGATCTGATGCCAGAGGCGATACGAATCGGCGGCGTCATGTACGGGGCAGGCACGATAACCGCTGTGATCGCGCTCGGCTTCGCGCTCTATCTGCTCGCCGATCGCCTCATCGTGCTTCACCATCATCACGAAGGCGTGCACGCGCACAAAGTATCCCTGGGCGCCCTTTCGCTCGCTATCCATAGTTTTCTCGACGGCGTCGGCATCGGCCTTGCGTACCAGGTATCGCCCGCGATCGGCCTTGTGCTCGCTGCTGCGGTGCTTGCACATGATTTTTCCGACGGGATCAACACAGTGAGCGTCGTCCTCCACGGGCGCGGCGAGCAGGGGATCGCGAGACGCTGGCTCATCATCGATGCAATCGCTCCGATCCTCGGCATCGTTGCGACGCTTTTTGTTTCGGTATCCGAATCGGTACTGGGGGTTCTCTTGGCGTTGTTTGCCGGCTTCTTTCTGTATATCGGCGCCAGCGATCTGTTGCCTGAGAGTCATCATGCGCACCCGGTCCGCTGGACGACATTCTCTTCGATTCTCGGCATGCTCGTCATTTATCTCGCGGTCTCGCTCGCGGCCTGACGCGCGCCTTGCTATAGTCGCAGTATGAATTTCGAACGGGACTGGAAAGCATTGCTCGCGATCGTCATCATCATCCTTGGCCTCGGCATCGCGCTCTGGTATGCGGCGACGCACCCGAACGATGAGGATCAATCGACCGTAACCTCGCAGAGCGCGCCGGACGCGAGCGCGAACGAGATCGTCGCGGACTTTGCATGTGCCAAAGGCACTATCCGCGCGGTCTTCAGCGATAAATCCGTGCACATCGTGCTGCCCGATGATGGTCGCGAAATGACGCTGCCGCAGACGATCTCGGCGGACGGCGGTCGCTACGCGAATGCCGACGAAAGCTTCGTTTTTTGGAACAAAGGCAATACCGCGTTCGTGCAGGAGAACGGCACGACGACCTACGATCAGTGCGTCACCAACTCATAAGAGGTCTGCTATCATAGTCGGGATATGAGCGAGGCGGACATTCGCGGCGACCGGATACGAAAGCTTGAGGCTCTCAAAGCCGCAGGAATGGACCCATACCCGCCGCGCACGGAGCGCGGCATCGCGATCGATTCTTTCGCTTCACGCTTCGCAGAACTCGAATCCGGGAAGACATCTGTTACGGTGGCCGGCCGCCTTATGGCGTTGCGCGGTCAGGGCGGCATTATGTTCGGCGACCTGTACGACGGCACAGGCCGCATGCAGATCGTCTTGCAGAAAGATGATATGGATGCCGCGCACTTTGATCTGTTCTCCTCGGCCGTCGACACGGGAGATTTCCTCGAAGCGAGCGGTATCGCGTATACGACAAAGCGCGGCGAGAAATCACTCAAGGTATCGAAATGGACCATGCTTTCGAAATCCCTCCTTCCGATCCCCGATGAGTGGTACGGACTGAAGGATGAGGAAAAAGTGCTCCGTGAGCGCTATCTCGACATCTTGCTCAACGAGGAGGTTCGCGCGATGTTTGTGCGCCGTTCGCGTTTCTGGAATTCGATGCGTTACTTCCTCATCGAGCGCGGCTTTCTCGAGGTAGAGACGCCGGTCTTGGAGACGACCCCGGGCGGTGCCGACGCGCGTCCGTTCATCACGCATCACAATGCGCTCGATATCGAAGTATACCTGCGCATCTCGTGCGGAGAGCTCTGGCAGAAGCGCCTTATGATCGCCGGATTTCCGAGCGTTTTCGAGATCGGTCGCATCTTCCGCAACGAAGGACAGTCGCGCGAACATCTGCAGGACTACACGCAGATGGAGTTCTATCAGGCATACGCGGACTATCGCAGCGGCATAGAACTCGTGAAAGAACTCTATCGCTACGTCGTGAAAGAGACATATGGCAAATACAGCTTTACGATCAACGGCCATGAAGTCGACTTCGCGGAGGAGTGGCAGGTGATCGATTTTTCCGAAATGATTCGAAAAAATTACGATCTCGATCCGCTCACGTGTTCCGAGCAAGAAGCGATCGTTGCGGCATCGAAGGCGGGGGTGCTGACGGGAGAGACCGAGCATAACAAGGCGCGTGCGGTCGATAATTTGTGGAAGCGCTTACGCCGCAATATCGCGGGCCCCGCGTTTTTAACGGGCGTCCCGGTCTATCTTGAGCCGCTCGCGAAGCGCAATCCGGAGGACCCGCGCGTCGTCGAGCGGTTTCAGGTGATTCTCGCGGGCTCGGAGATGGGGAAGGGCTATTCGGAACTCAACGATCCGCTCGATCAGCGCGCCCGATTCGAGGAGCAGCAGCGCATGCGCGACCAAGGCGATGATGAGGCGCAGCGGCTCGATACCGAGTATGTACGCGCGATGGAATACGGCATGCCGCCGGCAGTGGGTTTCGGCGTCTCCGAGCGCCTCTTCAGCTTCCTTGAGAATCGACCCGCACACGAGGCGCAGCTCTTCCCGCTTTTGCGTCCGAAAAGCGAGTAATTACTCGTACCGAAGCGCGTCGATCGGATTCATGCGAGCCGCGCGGCGGGCCGGATAATAACCGAACACGATCCCGATCCCGGCCGCGACGCTGAATGCGAGCAAGACCGAGCCGAGCGAGATGCTTGTCGTCACAATTCCGGAGAAGTTAACAGCGAGCGCGAGCGCACAGCCGAGAAGCACGCCGACGGCGCCGCCCACCAACGTGAGTGTGACCGCTTCAACCAAGAATTGCCTGCTGATGTCGCTCGCGCGGGCTCCGATCGCTTTACGCAAACCGATCTCTCTCGTGCGTTCGGTCACCGTCGTCAGCATCATGTTCATAATGCCGATCCCGCCGACCAGGAGCGAGATCCCCGCGATCGACGCGAGGAAAAGGGTAAAGGTCTGGATCACGGACGTGAGCGTGCCGAGGATATCCTGCTGTGATATGACGGAAAAGTCCGGTTCGCTCACATGGTGCAAGTCGCTTAATGTCGTTGTTATTTCCGATTGCACATCGTTCATTTCGTTCTTATCCGTCACTTTGACGGTGATCGTGGAATAGCTGTCAGAGCCTGTCAGTATTTTCTGCATGCTCGTGACCGGCACGATGACCATATCGTCGGGCCCGGAAAAACCGACCCCTCCTTTTGCCTTTAAGACACCGATCACGTGGAAGAGGGTGCCGTTGATGCGAACGGTCCCGCCGACCGGATCATTGTCGCCGAAGAGATCCGTCGCGGCCGTCGCGCCCAGGACCGCCTGGCGACCGAGACTGCGTACGTTCTCCGCGCTCAAAAATTGGCCTTCAGCAAGGTCGAGGTTGTGGATCGCGGCGTATACGTCGCTCGCACCAGTAACAGTCGTGTTCGTATTGTTGCCGCTGTCGGCCACGACCTGGAATCGCCGCGAGACTTCGGCAGAAACCGAATCGACGCCGTCAATGCGAGTGATCGCATCGACGTCGGCGGGCTTCAGCGTCTCCGCGGAGCCGCGGCCCGAAGAGACGATGCCGCGACCGGGTTGCACCACGCCTGGGAGGATGGTCAGCAGATTCGTGCCGAGGCCTTCGATCGATCCTTGGATCGATTTTTGCGCTCCCGTCCCGATCGAGATCATCGCGATCACGGAGGAGATACCGATCACGATGCCGAGGATCGTCAGGCCCGAGCGTGCTTTATTCGCCGAGAGGGCAGCGTATGTTTCCTGAAAGAGATCGGCGGTCTTCATGTGGCGTGATGGTGAATGATACGGCGCTGATGCGCTTTCGAATCGTTCAAGATGAGACCGTCCTTGATATGAATGATGCGCTCTGCATGCTGCGCGACGTCAT
>JAFAPB010000005.1 GCA_019247335.1 Candidatus Kaiserbacteria bacterium | reverse complement strand
GACAGCTCGTTCGCGGCTCTGGTCCTGGACCAGAGCCGCGATCCTTTTCAATAAAGTTCTCGGGACGATCTCTGCAGTAGCGTATAAAGCAAAACGGCCGGTGGAACCGGCCGTTTTGTAGCAAGGAGCGTGATCAGGCGGGCGCGGCCCTGCATCTTGGTTCGAGCGAACTCGCGAGGATGACGATGCAGCAGATGGTGGTGAAGATAACCACCGCAAGCGCCGCCAGTCCGCTCGAGAGCGTGTTGACGTACTTGGCCAGAACGACGAACAGGATGCCGTTCGCAGCCATAACGTCGAAGAAGACCGCGAAGCTATTCCATTCGCCGAGCTGGCGAAGGCTGCGCATGAGCCGCGCATAGACGGCCTGGGGCGAGAAGCCTTGACCCTGCGGTCCTTCCGGTCCGCTCGTTGCGTCCGGGAGCTTCAAGGCCCACTCGCTGAGCCGATCGAGCAGAAACATTCCGAGCGGTGTGCCGACGAACATTCCGACGCCGACGAGGATGCCTTCCAGCACGGTCATGTCGTGGAAATTGGGATCCGAGATGTTCGTGTGGACCCAGAGGTACGGCCCGATCGAGATCGCGAGCGCCACCGTTTCGGAGATCACGATTGCGCATAGGATTCGAACTTGGATGAAAAGCCATCGGGGCATGTGCGTCTCTCCCGCGTTTTGCCTCAACTTTTAAAATGCTAGCAATCAGTCATATAAAAGCAAACGGCCGGGGGAACCGGCCGTCAGTTGCGCTTGCCCGGATAGTTCGCGGGCAGGAAGAATCCGTAACGCGTGAGCGCGTTGCTTGCGAACGCGGTGGACCAGCTGATCAAAGTCGGCGTAAGGCAGCTATACCAAAACGCCGGCGTGTCGTTGATCCAATGCACGGTCGCCGCTCCGAGGAAGGTGAGAAACGCGGCAGCAGTGGTGCCGCACACGTATGAGCGCACAGGATCCGGAATGGGCGAGAAGTGCTGAATCACCCGGGCCGTGACGCCGGTTGACACGAACGAGAGCAGCGCTTGATAGCCACCCGCGTACAACGCGACTTTCGTACTAAAGTGCCAGTTGTAGTACACGACGATCGGGCCGTTCACGATCGCAGAAACGCACGCATACCAAGGATTGAACAGGTTGTGGTAGAGCGCCACAACGCTGCTGCGCAGCTTCATGGCCACCTCCACTATTTGACTGCGACCACAATATCAAGACTTGTATCAAGATGACATCTTGATAATTTCTTCATAAATAACAGGGCCGGGCGAGAAGCCCGGCCGAGCCGTTGTGCGATGCCTTCGGTCAGAAGGGGATCGAATAGGGCTGCAGGATGTAGTCGAGGATAGGATCGACCCATTGCGTCTGCGCGAGCCCCATTGCTTCGCTGACCGCCGCGTCGAGCGCTGCGCCTTTCACGAAGGCTGCCACGCCGCTCCACGAGGTGGCGATGAGCGCAGCGCCCATGAGATGAACCTGCGTCGGTTCGTCGACTCGAGGACCCCAGCCGAGGAGACCGATGGTCGTCGCGAGCAGCGTGCATCCGAGGATGAGCCAGAGATTCACGGGCTCACCCTTTGAAGAAGCTAGCCATGCCGGGCCCGAGCACGACGGCCATCGCGAGACCGCATGCGAGTGCAATCGCCATGCAGATGACGACGGTGCGATTAGCTCGTTGGATCCATTCGCGCGCATCGCGCGCACCCGCGCTGAAGATGACCACGGGAACAGCGACTGCGGTAAAAGCCACGGCATAGATCCGAACGGCTTCCGGGATCAAGGTCGTGCCGATGCCGTACACGCCGATGAAAGTCGCCAGAAGTTCGTATAAGGCGACGAGCACAAGCTTTACGATGAACGGTTCTTCGTTGAGTGAACCGGTCGTTTGAGCGGTTTCGCCCATGGTTTTCTCCTTCTGCGGTGCTGCGACCGCCTACGCTACGCAGCATGCTATACCGAGGGACAAAATTGTCGATGGGGTATACTCGATTTATGGCCAAGGCGGCGCTCCGGACACGATCAAAAAAGAAACAGGAAGAACTCGTACCTGCATATCCGATCCAATATTGGAGCCATTCCTCGCTCATGGCCTTTCTGCGCAATCCGCTTGCCTGGTACAAGCGCTATGTCGCGAAAATTTACGACACGCCGGGCAACCCCTCCTCCATCGTAGGTCGAGCTGCGCACCTTGCATTGCAGCATTTCTACGGCGGAATCGATAAAGAGGGCGCGATCAACATGGGGCTCGAATACCTGCGCGAGGTCCCCGAATTCGAGATCAACTTCGGTGCGGCCAAGTCAAAAAAAGCACGCAAGGCGCGGCGAGAAAAAATGGAGCGCGACTATCTGCAAGCCGTCGGTTTTTATCTCGAGCAGGCGCCGAAGCACAATGTGCTCGGCGTCGAGGTGCGCGCTATGGCACAAGTAGATGGCATTCCGATCCCGATCAAAGCAATCTCGGATCTCGTGGTCATTTCCAAGGTCGACAAGAACTGCGTCGACGTTGTCGATCACAAATTCGTCGCGGCATTCAGCAAGGACAAGGCCGAGAAAACGCTCTTTATGATGCAGGCGCTCTTCAACTACTACACAGTGAAGCAACAGTACGGCAAAGAGGTACGGCGATTCATCGTGTACGAGTGCAAGGTTTCCAAGAATGCAGACGGCGCGCCGCAGATGCGGCGCTACGTGATCGACTTCGGCAAGCGTTCCGCGGAGTTCAAAGTCTTTCACCGGCTTTTGCGCGACGCGACGGAAGAGCTTTTGCATAAGCGCCGATATCTGCCGAATCCCTCCGACATGTTCGAAGGTGAAAATTCTTTTGATATCTATCGTCTCGGCCTTTTGGACGATTAACTCCATGAAGGGCGCTGTTGACGGCGCTCTTGCGCATCCGCTACTGCGGCGCTTAGATGCAAAGAGGCCCCGCAGGGGGTAACCAAATCGTATGAGGGAGAACAAACATGCCAAGAATCCTCATCGCTCTTCTGATGATTCTGCATGCAGGATTCGCATATGCAGATCCGGTTAGCGCGGGCGTCGCCTCGCTCTACGGGAAGCATGTCTATCTGCCGGGAGGAGCCGAACGGCTCACTGAATGCGCTATCCAATTTCGGGCTCAATTCGGCGGCGTTCTCGAGCGTCGAGAATCGCCGACTGCAGAGGAG
>JAFAPB010000039.1 GCA_019247335.1 Candidatus Kaiserbacteria bacterium | reverse complement strand
TCTCCCTCATGGAAGAGCGCTTTGTTGCAGTTCTTGCCCTCTCTATTCTATTAGGCGGCGTTGCGGATTATATCCAAACGCTGACAAAATATATCGTATGGGGATGGACGACCCATGCGATCCTCGTCGGCGCTGCCAATACCGTATGGCTCATCGTTGTAACTTACATATCAACAACCGCAGCACTGGCTTTCTATAATCATGCGTCGGTCTCGCACGTCGCGGACTGGAAGCCACGCCTCTTCCCGACATTTCTTATCGCGCTTCTTCTTTTCTACATCGGTTTTGCTGTTGGACTCGCCCTTATCATCGTTCCCGGCATTATTTTCGGCATGACATTCAGCTTCTTCACCTACGCGATCGTCGGCGATCGTATGAGCATTAGAGACGCCTATCGATATAGCGCGCATCTTACAAAAGGACAGCGCTTTCGTCTTTTTTGGATGACGCTCGTGATAGTGCTGATCGTCATGCTGATCGAATTTGTCGCAGGCTTCATATTCGGATTCTGGTCCGCAGCCTTGCATCTCGGTCTCAACGAAGCATTGCTCGGCGCAGTGATGCAGTTTGTAGCTACTGCATGCACTCTCTGGCTCACGCTCGTATACGCCGATCTTTACGCGCAACTGAAGGCAGCGAAAGCGTAAGCCTCTCCGACGACAACTTGACAGGGTGCTTTTTTCTTGGTACTTGATATCTGTTACTGATCTTTATTGAAATCTACTATGGCAAAAATTCTTGGAATCGATCTTGGAACTACGAACTCTGCGATGGCTGTCGTTTCCGGCGGCGAACCGCAGATCATCGAAAACGCGGAAGGCGCTCGCACGACGCCGTCTGTCGTCGCTATTTCGAAAACCGGCGAGCGGCTCGTCGGGCAGATCGCGCGCCGCCAGGCGGTGACCAACCCGAAGAACACCGTCTATCAGATCAAGCGCTTCATCGGCCACAATTTCGACGAGCCGGGGGTGCAGAAAGACAAAGGGGCGGTCCCGTTCGAGATCCGTAAGGCAGCGAACGGCGGTATTGAGGTACAGATGGGCGATAAGTGGTATCGTCCGGAGGAAGTTTCAGCGATGATCCTGCAGAAATTGAAGCAGGACGCGGAAGCGCGCCTGGGCGAAACTATTGCCGAAGCTGTCATCACTGTTCCGGCATACTTCAACGATACCCAGCGCCAGGCGACGAAAGACGCGGGCAAGATCGCCGGGCTCGACGTGAAGCGCATCATCAACGAGCCGACCGCGGCCGCGCTCGCATACGGCTTCAATAAGAAAAAGGACGAAAAGATCGTCGTGTTCGACTTCGGCGGCGGTACGTTCGACATTTCCGTGCTCGAAGTGGGCGATGATGTGATCGAGGTTCGTTCGACCGACGGCGACGCGCATCTCGGCGGTAAGGACATCGATCAGAAGATCATGGACTGGCTCGCTGATGAATTCAAAAAGGAATCCGGCATCGATGTGCGTCAGGATCCGCTCGCGCGCCAGCGCCTCGACGAAGCAGCCGAGAAAGCGAAGATCGAACTTTCGACCGCGCTCGATACGGAGGTCAATATTCCGTTCATTACTTCGGACGCATCGGGTCCGCGACACCTCCTCATAAAAATGACACGTGCGAAGCTTGAAGAGCTTGCGGGAGAGTTCGTCGAGCGTGCGCTCTCGATCACGAAACGCGCCATGGAGGCGTCGCCCTTCAAGGTGGGCGATATAAACGAAGTCGTGCTCGTTGGCGGTCAGACGCGCATGCCCGCGATGCAGAAGGCGGTGGAAACCTTCTTCGGCAAAAAGCCGCATATGGGGGTGAATCCTGATGAGGTTGTCGCCGTGGGCGCGGCGATCCAGGGAGGCATCCTTCAGGGCGATGTCAAAGACGTGCTGCTTCTTGATGTGATCCCGCTTTCGCTCGGCATCGAGACGATGGGCGGCGTGGCGACGAAGCTTATCGAACGAAACACGACGATCCCGACTTCGCGCTCGCAGGTATTTTCGACCGCCTCCGACAACCAGCCGTCGGTCGAGATACATGTCGTGCAGGGCGAGCGCCCGATGGCGGGAGACAACAAGTCCCTCGGACGCTTCAACCTCGACGGCATTCCGCCGGCGCCGCGCGGCATGCCGCAGATCGAAGTGACGTTCGACATTGATGCGAACGGCATCCTCTCCGTGAAAGCAAAGGACAAGACGACCGGCAAGGAGCAATCGATCCGTATCGAAGCATCATCCGGGCTCTCCGAAGCCGAGATCGAAAAGATGCGTACTGATGCGGAAGCCAATGCCGAGAGCGATAAGCAGAAAAAGGAGCTCGTCGAAACGCAGAATGCATCAGATCAGATGGTTTACACTGCCGAAAAGGCGCTCAAGGACTACGGCGACAAAGTAAGCGACGATATCAAGAAGAACGTACAGGAGAAGATCGACACCGCGAAAGCTGCGCGCAATGGCACGGATCTTGCCGCCATGAAAACTGCTAACGAAGCGCTTTCGAGCGCGATGAGCGCGATCGGGCAGGCAATGTCGCAGAATCAAAAAGAGCAGTCCTCGCCTCCCGCCGATGGCGAAACGGGCGAGAGCGGTGCACAATCCTAAGCGTGCCCGAACACATAACACTGAACGGCGAGCGCTTCCAACGCGTCGCGCGTCAACAGATCGAAGGCCGTCACAAAGCCCTGGTATATAAAGGCGCCGATTCGTATCTCCGCATCGGACAGAAAAGCGCTATTCAGCGCGACCTCAAGCATCACCGTGAGATGGCGGCCGCAGGATTTCCCGTTGCAAAAATTCTCGCGACCGGAGAGCACGGCGGACAGTCCTATTTCATCGAAACCTCGCTCGGAGAAAAAACGTTTCGCGTGCTCTTTGACGAGAATTTCCGCGAAAAATGCGCCATCGACGATGCGCTCTTTGACAGCTTCATCGATGTGACACGCCGTTACCTTGCAGCGCAGCTCTCCGCGCGGGTACCGGCCGCGCCCGCAGTATTCAGGCAGGGAATTCGAGTAGACGAACTGCGAGCGGAGTTGCCGCAGTACTCCATATCGCTCGATATGCGATTCTCTCGCACCTGCGAGCGTCTCTCCGCATATCCGTACGTGCTCTCGCACGGCGACCTGGGGCCAGCGAACATGATGCCGGGAGGCGTCCTCGATCTAGAGGACACCTTCGTTGCGCCGTTCGGCTTCGACGCGGTGAGCGCGCTCACCACGATCGACTGGTTTCCGTCATCGCCCGATTTCGAATTCCAAGCGGTGTATTCATATTCAACTGAACAGCGTGCGCGTTATTTTGCAATGTGCGATGAGGTCGCTACGAGTCATCAATTGCCGGCGATTTCCGACTTTAAAGAGGATCTCGAGTTCGGCCGCGCCGTGTGGCTCGCTGTCGCGATGTACAAATGGCCAAGGATACAAAAATGGCGCTACGACAGATTCATTCGCGCGTATCTTTTAATGTAGCGTGACTTGGCAGGTGAAATGCATATAATACGCGCCATGAAGGATTACTATCAGATACTCGGGATCGAAAAGACCGCGAGCGACGACGACGTCAAAAAGGCGTTCCGTAAGCTTGCGCAGAAGTATCATCCCGACAAAAAGGGCGGTGACGAGGCCAAATTCAAGGAAGTGAGCGAAGCATACGCGGTCCTCTCCGACAGGAAACGCCGAGCGGAATACGACACATACGGCAAAACGTTCGCGGGCGGCGGGCCTCAGGGCTTCGGCGGCTTCGACTTTTCCAATTTCCAAGGGTTCAACGGGCAAGGTTTCGACGGTCAGGCATTCGAATTCGATCTCGGCGATATTTTTGGTGACATTTTCGGCGGCGGCGCCAGCACGAGACGCGGTCGTGATATCTCCATCGACATCGAACTCTCCTTCAAAGAATCGGTTTTCGGCGCCGAGCGTCGCGTGATCATCACAAAGACCGGCACGTGTGACGTTTGCGGCGGGAGCGGCGCGCAGAAGGGCACCAAAATGTCGAGCTGTCCTACCTGCAACGGCAAGGGCGAGATCCGCGAGACGCGCAATTCGTTTTTTGGCGCGATCTCGACCAGCCGCCCGTGCCCTCGCTGCCACGGCAGGGGAGAAGTGCCCGAGACGCCGTGCTCGAACTGCCGCGGCGAAGGCGTCGTACGCAAGGAGGAAGAGATTCATATTGTCGTGCCTTCCGGTATTTCTGACGGCGAAATGATCCGTATGCCGGGCAAGGGCGAGGCGCTCTCGGGCGCAGCGGCAGGTGACCTCTACGTGAAAGTGCATGTGAAGCGCGACGCATCATTCTCGCGCGAAGGCAACAACTTGCTCACGATTCTGCCGGTGAAGCTCACAGACGCGCTTCTCGGTGGCGCTTACCGCGTCCGCACGCTCGATGGCGAGACCATGATTGAAATTCCCGCCGGGGTGACGCATGGCGAGATCGTGCGCGTAAAAGGCGAGGGCGTACCGTTCGGACGCAATTCGCGTGGTGATCTCTTGGTCCGTATTGATATCCAGTTCCCGAAGAAGCTCTCAAAATCGGCCAGAGAGATAGTGGAAAAGCTGCGCGGGGAAGGCCTCTAAGCGCTATACTTGCGTAATGAACTTTGCGGCGATACCGCTCGACTGGATCATCATCGCTATTGTTCTCCTTTTAGTCACGCTCGACGCTTATCGAGGTGGTGCTTCACGTGCTATCGCCGCATCCCTCGCGCTTCCGATCGCGGTGCTGCTGTACGGCCTTCTTTTGCAAAGTCCCCTGATGTCATCGATGTTTAAAAGCCTCTCACCAACCGTCGGCCGGGCGCTGCTGTTTGCGCTTATCGCGGTCCTCCTCTTTATCCTAATCCATCGAATGATCTCGTCATACGGGGGCGACCGGGGTCGCGTTCTTCAAGCCCTTATGTGCGGGATCGCCTTCAGCGTCGTACTGATCGTCTCTTGGCTGCAGGTAGCGGCACTGCTCGCAGTCTGGCATCCCGGTGCAATGGTCTCAGCACTATTCGGGGCGAGCTACTGGGTATTCTGGCTCATCGGCGCATTCATTTTGCTCGTTTTAGCGCGCCGATAGATATCCACAGGTGAGCCTGCCTTCTTGATATTTTCATACTTTCGTGTTACAGTATTAAATAGGCCTCATAGTTGGGGCACGAAAGGCAACCCGGAGGACACGAGAATGCCCAGTTTGTTTCATGCCGATGACGGCCGCTACTTCAACATGGAGCGGCTTAAGGCTGCCGCGCACGAGACCGTATCGAGCTCGTCACTGATCCAGCGCTGCGTGGCCGGTGACCTCGATGCAGCGCGTGCGCTGTCGCTCGGTTTCTGGCCGTTCACGCGGGACTTTGAGGTCGCGATCGACAACCGAGCGAATTCGGCCGGTCTCCCGCGCGAGCCGCTGAATGTCAAGTTCGGACAGTCCACGACACGGCGAACGCTGATCGAGTCTGCTCGCACCATCAAGCGCCTCGCAGATAGCGAGATCGTCGGCGTTTTCGAAGGGGCTCGTGAGAACCTGCAGGAAATGCAGAAGGACGAAAAGCGTCACTCGCATCACTGGCGCGCCGACGCGAAGCGTCTCGGCCTCACGGAGGCGGAACTCGACTCGCAGGTGACAACGCCCGAGGTGCAGGCGCTTACCGACGCGACCCGCGTCGAAAGCCTCGTCGCATTCTTCGCCGTACTCGCTTCGACGGAGTTCATCGCGGAGGAGCTCGGAGACACGCTGGCTCATGCCCGCGCGTACACCGATCTCTTCAGCAACACACGCGCGATCTGGATGGAAGTTCACACCATCCCGCACGATGGCGAACCCTCGCACGAAGAGATCGTGCTCGATTTCGCCCGTGCGTATCAGCCGCCGAAAGCCGATGGCTCCGAAGAAGACGCCACCGACATCGAGGCGCTCGTCATCAAGGGCATCCGGATGTTCGGCGTCGCCGCCGACGCGGTCGAAGCGCGCTACGCGGCCATGCGTATCGCCGCCGAGTAGCTTCTCGGCCATGCTGTTACTGCCGAACCGGTGGGTTTTCGCCCGCCGGTTCGTTCTTTTTGTCGGTATACTTGTAGCGATGGATCTTCAGCAGACGATGATCGTTTTTTTTGGCATTGT
>JAFAPB010000072.1 GCA_019247335.1 Candidatus Kaiserbacteria bacterium | reverse complement strand
CGGATCATTCCCGGGGTACGCGCCGAGCCATTCCGCTCGTGTCACGCTTGAGAAATTCCGCGCGGCGGCCTGCGCCTGCGAGAGCGCCTCGCCGTAGCGCTTCAGTTCATACAGCGCGATCGAATTGCTGTTGAGAAGCCACGGATTGGAAGGAAAGATCACCAGTCCCTTATCGGTCGCGGCAAGCGCATCCGAGGGCCGCCCGGCTTTCAGAAGCACCCAGGAATAATCGTTGATCGCCGCCCAGTTATTCGGATCGCGCTGCAGGAAGTACCCGTAATCTTTCACAGCATCACCGTAGCGGCCCATATACCCCTCAATAAGTCCGCGCATATAGTACGCGTTCGGCACTTGATCGCCGTGAAGTTCGATCTGACGGTTGATAAGGCGGAGAGCGGAGATGTAATTTCCTTTCAGAAATTGGATGCGGCCGAGCTCGTGATAGACGGCGCCGTATTGCGGATCGATCCGTGCGGATTCGTTGAAGTAGTATGAGGCGCGCACGATGTCATATTCCTGCGGATTTGTCGCGTTGAAATGTCGTTCGCCGTACGCGTACGCGCGCGCAGCCGACGGAAAGAGCCGATACATCGCCGATTCGTATGCGTTCAGGAGCGGCACGCGCGCGACATAGAGCAGCACGAGAGCGACGAGCGCGATCGCGAAGGCAGGCGCCATGTTTTTCTTCGTCAGCAAGCGTCGATGCTTCATTCGTAGCCGTTAATGAGTAATTCGATGGCCGCAACGATCCGCGTATAGCTGTCGCCCTCGACGACGATCTGTCGTTCGCCTTTCTCGACGACAATGGTCGGCGTGAGTGTGAATGCAGCCCTGGTCGCGTCCGTGAGATCGCGCGCGATGGCCGCTTTCCCCTCGCCGCGTTCGATACACTGCGCGTAGGCATGAGTCGGTGCGCCTACAGAAGCTGCGGCGGCGGCGAACCATACGGCATCGAACACGCGACCTTGCGCGGGCTGATACGCCGCATGCACGAATTTCCAATACGCGGCGCTGCCGCCTGTCCGCGCAACACATTCCGCCGCCTCGGCGGCGAGCGTCGCGCCCGGGTGGATTCCTTCGAGCGGCAGATTGCGGTAGACGATCTGAAGTCGGTCCGGATAAGTTTTCTCAATGCGCGGTAGATCGACGGTATCGAGGTGCTGGCAATGCACGCAGCGCAGATCCATATAGATAATAAGGCGCACATCGCCGCTTCCGCGGATATGATCATGCGAGTCGACCGGGCGAATGACACCGAGCGGCGCGACCGCACGGTGCGCGACTGCATACCACGCGATAATCAAGACAAACGCCGTAAGCGCGACGAGCGCGTAGAGAGCGGGATACCGAAGCCGCCGGGATCGCGCGCGCATACCGCGCTATTTGAAATCGCTTGACTGCCAGCCGAGAGATTCTAGCCACGATTTGAATTTCGGATCGATCTTGGCGAGCGCGAGGATGTACTGCCGATTATTGTCGGGCGACGATACGCGCTGATTCTTAAAGTACGAGACGACAGGCGCGCTCGTATATGTATTCCCCGTATAGAACGGCGAGAGTATCTTTTGTATATCAGCCGAGCGCGCATCGCCATATTTCTTGGCGAGGAGCGATGCGTAGCTATAGCGCACGTAGCCGTCGAGCTGCGGAACACCGCGCACCTGGTAGAGCTGTAGCGCCTGGTCAAAGATCGGCCACGGATTGCCGAACGAATCGTCGCCGGCGATAGAGAGCTTCGCCAGGATGATCGCTTTACGCTGAAGAATGACCGGGAGCAGCGTTTTTTCGTTGTCATCTTTGGAGATACGCGCAATATCATTCTCCGCACTCGCGAGTTTCGTTCGGATGACGGTCTTATACGGATCGTCGGCCGGTACTTTCGTTCCGGTATCGGACGCCGCGAGGATCTGATTCGCGTACCAGTCCGCGATCCGGAGTTCGGAGGCGGCGAGTGGATAGAGCTTCGAGGCCTCTTCGAAGAGGTGACGGTAGCTCAAAAGATCGTCGCCCGCGACGCGATCCTTTGCGAATTGATCATCCGAAAAGATAGCCTGTGTGATCTTCGGGTCGGTAAAATTGAAATAAATGAGGCCTAATTCCTGGATCGCGTACGCGCGAGTGATCGGCGTGTAATCGGTATTCGCGGCGATCTCTTTAAAAAGCGGGATCGACGCCGCATAGTTGCCGTAATTATTTCCCGCTTCCACGGCCGACGCGATCTTAAATTTGATCTGCCCTTCCTGCTGTTTGTCCTTCGCCGATGCAAGCGCCTGGTCGAATTGCGCCTTTGCCGCGTCCGGTTGTCCCGTGCGGAGCAGCTGTTGTCCTTTCGCGAACGCATCGTTCGAACCGATGAGCACGCTATACGGCGTGCGGTTCACATCGTAGCGCGCGGATGAGTTCCGTATATAGAAATACAAGCCTGCGCCGATGAGCACTACTACAACGAGACCAACGAGATATTCTTTTTTCATCTTATGTAGCGCCGTCGGCACCTTCGCCGCCGCCGCACCCTTCGCCGCCGCCCTCGCCGCCGCCCTCTCCACCGCCTTCACCTTCGCCCGCAGCACCTTCTCCGTTGGTCGGAGTCCTGTCCGTTCCCGTGCCGGTACCCGTACCCGGCCCGTCGGCATACACGGTCGGGATCCCGCATGAGGCGCCGATCCCGGTCACCTTATATTGCGACGTGTTCGTCCCGCCGAAGAAAAATGATACGACAAATGAAACGACAAGTAGGCCAAGGTAGCTCGCGTATTTGATCGTTTTCTTCGCGTAGCGTTCCATAGATGACTACAGTATAACGCACTATTTATGCGTGGGGGCTGATTCAACCGGCAGTCCTGCGGCGATCCAGTTCTCAATTCCTCCGGTAATGCGCCGCACATTAAGATAGCCGTAGTGCTGCAGATACATAGCGCCGACGCCGGAGGCCTGTCCCCCGCTGCAAATAAGCACGATCGTCTTTCCACTCTTCGGCAGCGACGTATGCGTGTCGTATAAGGTTTGGAGCGGCATGCTGGCGGCGCCTTTCGCATGCGAGGCGTTATACGCGGAGACCTGTCGTACATCGAGAAAAATGTATTGGTCGGGGTTCGCCGTATACATGTCGTAAAAGATCTTCGGGTCGATGTCGTTCGGCATCGGCTCGATCACATTGAGCCATTTCAGCGGCGTGAGATAGATCGCACATACCGTTACCAGGACTGACGCGAGCACTATGAACGCATAACGGATCGGGGGGTTCATTGCTCTTCGATTATAGCTTCATGTGCCTTCCCTCGACCGAAGAAATGTGGATAGAGTGCTATACTCACGGTGATTTTGCTTCCTATGGATGAGACGCAGGCGCGTGAAGAGATCAGAAATAGAATGGCGGCGCTCTATTTCCCCAAAGACCGCCAATCGACCTACAGTCCGCTCGGCTCGGTCAATAGCTGGACCTTCGACTTCCGGCCGCTCGTCTTGCAGGGTGCGACGCTTGAAACGATCTGCGAGCTTTTCTGGCAGGAACTGCGCGACGAAGGAAACGTACAGTTCGGCGGCCTTGAGACTGCTTCGATCCCACTCGTCGCTGGCATGATCCTCAAGGCGCGGGAAAAAGGACTCGAAACGAACGGCTTTTACATCCGCAAATCCCGCCGAAAGGATGGTTTTCAAAAGGGCATCGAGGGCGGGCTCTCCGACAAGAAGATCGTGCTTGTCGACGATGCGCTCAATAGCGGAAAGAGCTTCATGCGTCAGATCAAGGCGCTCGACGCGGAAGGGCGACAAGTGCACGCGATCTGTGTCTTGATCCGTTATCGCGACGAGTCATTCTATGAGTACTTCACGCAGCGCGGCATCAAGATATTCTCCGTCTTTACGCTTGCGGATTTTCCGGAACTCAAAAACCTCACGCTCGATGCTGCGCCGAGTCCCGGGATTGCTGAAAATAGGTACGAAATGCTTTGGAAATTCGAAAGCGCGGACCCGTCCTATTACTTTATTTTGCCGAAATCCGCGCCCGCAATCGATGATGAACGGCTCTACTTCGGCGCGGACAATGGGACGCTCTGGGCGCTCAATCAAGAAGACGGCTCTGTCGCCTGGAACTATCGAACACTTTACGGAGCGGGAGAGAAGCGTATATTTTCTTCGCCTGCGGTCGCGTTCCGCACGGTTTTCTTCGGCGCGTACGACGGCAACGTATACGCACTCGATGCGAAGACCGGAAAAAAGAAATGGACATACATGGAATCCGATTGGATCGGCTCCTCACCTGCGGTCGATACCGAGCGGAAACGCATCTATATCGGTCTCGAGTTCGGCCTCTGGAAAAAGCAGGGCGGCCTCGCCGCGCTCGATGCGGAAACAGGTGCGCTCATTTGGCGCCGCGAGGTCGAGACGTATGTGCATTCGTCGCCGGGCTACTCAAAAAAGTACGACATTGTCCTTTGCGGCTCGAGCGCCGGGACCGTGTACGCCTTCGATGCTGCGACAGGTGCGCCGCGTTGGCAGTATGAGACAGGCGGTCCCGTGCGCGCCGGCTTCGCCTTCGACGAAGAGCGCGGGTACGTCGCGTTCGGCTCGGCGGACGCGCACATCTATGTATTGAAAAGCGACACGGGCGAACTCATCTACCGGATAAAGACGCTCGAGCCGGTCTATTCCACCCCGCTTATCGAAGGCGGCATCCTGTATTTCGGCGTCCTCGATAAACGGATCTATGCGATCGATATGAAGACAGGCATGGTGAGCTGGAGTTTTTGGACGCACTCACGCGTCTTCGCGACGCCGGTCTTGATCGACGGACATATCTTCTGCGGCTCGAACGACGGGCGCCTCTACGAGATCGACGCCAAAAACGGTGCCGCCGTCTCGTATCTGCAGCTCACCGAGCGCATCGTGAACAAGATCGCGTACAACAAATCGACAGGCCGACTCTTCATTCCGACCTACGCCAACGAGATCTACTGCGCGAGCCTGCGCTCGCTCGACCATGAATAACGTCGTGCTGCGCGAACGCGTTTTCGACTCGGCCGGCGAGAAACAATTCTTCGGCTGGTACCGCCGCTTTTTCTCCGTCGCGGAGATCGAAGCGCGCCCGACCTTGCAGCTGATCTTCGGCGCCCTCCTTTTTTCTCTTCTCATATCTTTCATCGGTTGGGCGCATAACCCATCGATCACGATCGGGTCCTATCTCTCGAATTCCTATGTATGCTGGCCGTATTTCCAGACATGCGGCGAACATTATTTTCTGCAGGGACTCTCACACGGATATTCGCAAACGGCGCTCTATGCGGTACTCCTCGGCATAATCGCGCTTGCCGCGTGGCTCGCGTATAAAAAGGAGTGGGTGCTCGCCCACGTGCTCGTCGTCATCCTTTGGCTTTGGAAAGCGCTGGTCGTCTTCGCCCTGACGAGAGCGCTCGCGCAGAATTTCGACTATTACGAGATCATTCTTCTCTTCGTCCTCTTGTTTTTGCCGCGCAAACTTTTCTTCCTGCGGCTTACATTCGTCTCGTTCTACTTTCTCGCATCGACCGTCAAATTCAGCGCGGGCTGGATCCTCGGCAGCTACTTCACCTCGCTACAGAATGGCCTTCCGCTTTTCGGCAGCGCGTTCGCGCCGCTCTATACGAATTTCGTGATCGCACTCGAAGCGATCGGCTCGTGGTTCCTTTTGAGCGAGCAGAAGCGGCTTCGATATCCGGTCTTTGCGCTCTTCGTGCTCTTCCACCTCTATTCCTCGATCATCATCGGCTACCGCTACCCCGTGCTCGCGCTTTCGATCCTTATTATCTTGTTCGGGATCTCCGACGAACGTGAGGATTTCCGGTTCGATAAAAGCTTCCTGCCCGGCATGCTATTCCTCGCGCTGCTCTTCGCCGTGCAGTTCTCGCCGCTCTTCATCCCCGGAGACGAGCGGCTTACCGGCGAAGGCAATCGCTTCCGTCTTTTTATGTTCGAGGCGAATCATCAATGCATCTCAAAATTTACGATCAATTGGAAGAGCGGCGCGCCGTCGACCATCGTGCGCGAGAGCGCGAACGCGCGCGTCCGGTGCGATCTCTACAATGAATGGTTCTGGGTGCATCAGGTATGCCTTCGCAGATCTGCTTCTATAAAAGATATTTCATGGACATTCGATCACTCGATCGACGGCGGACCCTTCTACCGGCTCGTCGATACGAACGATGCCTGCGCACTCGACTATGCCGCCTTCTCCCACAACACGTGGATTCATCTGCCGGAGAACGGTGCGCCGATCGTCGGCTATCCGCTTAAAGATTTGTATGAATAGCGCATCGACCACTTACCTCGTCCTGCAGGAGACGCGCGGCAACGGGCCCGTCACGCTCTCGCCCCTGCAAAAAATAATGCAGCCGCATGAAGCGCAGCTCGAAACGATCTGGTGGTGCATTTGGTTCATCACGCTCTGCATCGTGATCGCGCGCGGTGTGAGAAACGCGCGGCGATAAAAAATCACGCCCGAACCTCGTGGAGGTCCGGGCGGAGATGAACGCGGCGTCGGCGATCAGTAGCCGATGACGCGCGAGCTGAAGCGTTCCTTGCCATCCGCCGGCACGCAGTGATTGATGTTGCCGCCGTAGTTGTTGGCGCAGGAATGCGGATCCGTGTGGACGCACCCCTGCTGGATGTCGGGGCGATTCGGCTTGTTGCGCTTGCACCACTGCTGGCAGGTGATCTGGCCTTTCGGGCACGCCGCGAGAGCGTCGCCCGAGAAGATCACCAGCATGCCGAGTGCAGCGAGCGCCGCCGCGAGACCATGAGGCTTCATGGCCTAGGCGACCTCCTTCACATCCTCGCGGATGATCCAGCTCACGCAGGCATTCGCGCCGCCACGCTTCTTGTCGCAGCTGTTCGGATGCCCCGTCATGCAGGTCTTCAGCCACGGGCGAGCGCCGCACCAATCGGCGCAACGGACTTTTCCGGCCGGACAGGCAGCGATCGTGCTGGCAGCCGGCAGCGGCGTGAAGTTCCGCAGCGAATCGAATGCCGCAGCAGGCATCGCACTTGCAGCGAGCAACGCAGTGGCGCCCAAGAGCGCCGTGGAAATGCGGGTCATGTGAGTCCTCCTTGCTGTGGAGGCAGATCCGGCCCGCGCCGGACCGCCGACCTTTAGTATACCACATATTGACAAAAAAGCAATAGTATTATGAAGTTATGATACCCTAGCTGAATGCAGCGAGTATTTAAGCGCCCGTCTTATACCAGCCTCTCGCTCCTGATCGCGCTCGTCTGTTTCTTGCTGATCGCCTGGCTTCCGTCCACGCCGCTTATCGCCGACGCTGTTTCAAAAGGCGCATTTCCTATCGCCACACAGTTATTGATCGGATCGATCGCCGATCTGCCGCCCGCGATGCTCATGTACAGCATCGCATTCTCGCTGCTGATCGGCATAAACGTCGCGCTCCTCCTTTTTTACTATCGCGCCTACCGCGCGGCGCCCGGGATCGCGAGCGTCTCGGGCGGGATCGCCGGTACGCTCGCGGCGCTCTTCGGATTCGCGTGCGTCGCATGCGGCTCGATCTTTTTCACCGGCCTCCTCGCCACGATCGGCGGCACGAGCGTGATCGCATTTCTGCCGTATCAGGGACAAGAGATCGGCGTGATCGGCATCGCGCTCCTGCTTATCTCCGCATATTCATTCGTACGTGCGATCAACAAACCGCCGGTCTGTCCTATTTAAAAAGTAGCGGGCCCGGCGAGGACCGGGCCCGCAAATCTCGACGCGCGGCGTCAGTGGCATGCCTTCTTGAGCGGACACCACTTGCAGCCGCTCCGCCGTTGCGCGATTGTCCAGCTGGCGGGCGACTTCGTAAACGGCAGGCCATCGTGAATGATCGTCTCGCCGGGCGCGACCGTACGGCCGGCCCAACTATCGATCTTCGCGTCGGACTGCTTCACGAACGCGGCGACCTCGGCGTCGCTCCACGAAGCGGGAATTGAGAGCGCGGTGTGTCCGACGTGTTCCTTCATTGCCGGCGTGATGAGCGGAGCCTTTCCCATGTCCGAGAGAACGGGTGCGGCGGAGTGCTCATGTGCCTGCACAGTCGTAGTGCCGAATCCGATCGTGAGAGCGAATGCGGCAGCGGCCAGTGTGGTCGTGATCCAGCGGATCATGCAGTTCCTCCATGCCTAGAGGACGGGGTTGCCCCCTATCCTGTCTTCACATTACTGCCTGACGCGCTTTGTGCAACATATTGAATTTGACGAAACGTCCGAGCGCGCGTACCTTCGACGCGGGATCGTTCGCTCGAAAGAGCACGAGCTCCTGGGTGAGTGCGGCCGAACCCGTATAAACGAACCGCAGCATAAAGGGAATAGCTTTATGCGAACACTGGTAGCACTGCTTGCGGCGGCGGCTTTCTCCGTCGTCGTCGCAGCACCCGAAGCCCTCGCGGGTGACGGGAGCCGTCCGGTCAAACGGACGGCCTCTGCCTTTACGAAGGCAGAGCACTCGAAGTGCAACAGGTGTCCGATCACGGGCAAGTGCCTCTGATCGTGATGCACTGATGCATTCGGGTGAAGCTGCGGCATAAGCAGTACGCCCGGGGCCGGCGGGCGGCCTCATCACCCGCCCGCCGGTTTTACTTGATTCTTCATCCGTGTTCTATTACGCTGTTCTTAGTTGATGGTTGGATGGACCATCAGCGTTCTACCAGTAAGGCGGTGCCGCTATTCCCGGTGCCGCCTCACTTTTTATAGCTTGGCTATTTTGAGCGCGCCGCGAGTTCAGTTCGGCAGCTGTCGGGATGCTGGGATTGATCGCACTGTGCTTGGATCGTTTTTATACTGAATGCAGCGCGGAGCATCGCAAATGCCGTGTCGTAACAAAACGTCATGTCTTTCGTTTGCGTCGCGCAGTAGTCCGGCATGGATGTGTATCTAAAATAATCCATGTGGTTGAGGACGATGCCCGTCATGCAGGCGCGATGTTCTGCTGCATCAGTAAACGCATCGCAGAATGTGTTGCTCGGTGCCGCACCGGCGAATGTCGTGAGATGGTAATACCCGATGAATTCGATGCAGGTGTTGCTGTCCTTCCCGCCGAATGTCTCGCAGATCTGTTTCGATTGCACGAGACGCGCCTGCGGCGGCGTCGAGGACGCGAGGTACAAGATGCGCTGGAACGACGGCAGGTAGCGAAAGCAGGCATTGCGATACTGCGGCGCGATGGTATCGCACGGATACGCGAAATCTCCTCCGGGGATCTGCGCGAGCGGTGTTTTGTTGAGAAGTGAGTCCTTTTCGCCCGCGCTTTCCATAAACACACCCTGATAACAGCCGTCGCGATGCTGATTCGTGCCGCCGATCTCGGTGCACACCTTCAATGCATCCGGATAATCAGAATATTTTTCGTATAGGATGTGCCCGATCGCGTGGCAGAGTGCCGAGCCCGTCGCGCAGTATTTTTTGCCGATCTCGGCGATCACTTTGGGATCTTCATGCGGGATGTCCTCGTCGTCGAGAGTTGCGGCGCCCAGCTCTTTGACGACCGCAGCGCCGACGACTCCGTGGATGCAGCCGTATGAGCAGGCGGTCGTACATGCACCGAGTGCTTGCTCGAGCGTCGGTGTCTTGAGATACAGCTCCTCACCGAGAACATGCGCGACCTCGTGGCACTGTGTTCGCACGATCGCGGGCGAGGTCGATGCCGTAATGTAATTCATGACGGCTGACGCCGATTCACGCGAAAGGAGCGAGATGACGGTCGCGCGGAGACATTCGACGTCGGCGCTGACGTTGCCGTTCTGTGCTGTCGTGAAGCAGACGGTGAGGCGCGCTTCCGGCTCGGTATGCAGACGCCGTGCGAGCAACCCGCCGAGGATACCGATAGCGATGAGCGCGATAGCTATGGCGATCGGGTTTTTGGCGTATGCGAACATGCGCCCACTGTACCGCATCTTCAAGCGGACGATATCGGAGCAAAAACCCGCGGCGCGATCTCATCAAAGCCGTAACTGGCCGGAAAATGCTGCTCGAACAATCGCATGGCGGGCTCGCCGGCATATTCACCTCCCGAAGCTGCCGCATGCATCGTAAGGATCATCTCCTCCGGCTCCCCGACGCAATCGAGCGGCTTGAATCCTTCGATGCCGAGGATGCTTCTGAAAAGCGGTAGGAGCTTCGCGTCGGCATAGAGATCGGCGCCGAACATCTTCACGACGTCGCGTTTCGGTAGATATGAGGAAAAGCACGCGAAGAGAAAGACGCATTTGGGGCATTGCCGGCACCAGAACGACGAGTAGAGCGCTTGTACCGGGCGCGGCAGCCAGAAGTAACTGTTGCAGCTGGTGACGACATCGAAATATTTCGGATAGCATACAAAGCGCCGCACGATCTCGAGCTCGCCATACTCGCGCAAAAGCGATCGCGTCGAAATATCGGGCGTGATGTATTGCCGGATATAATCGTTTACGAGTTTCTCCGCTTCCGATGATTTGCACCACTGGTGATTGACCGGAAGCCCGAGATAGATGAAGTTGCCGAAATCGGCGCTGCGTTCGTTGGAGAATATGATCGAATCGTAGCCCAGGACTTCCGCGAGCAGGACGGCGATAAAGGTGAACGTCGAGACCGAGGGGTACGCGCTCGAAACTTTGTGGAGCCACATGCTTGCGACGAGACGCGGATCGCGACGGCGCGTGACCTCGATATTTGTGGCGCCGACGAGCGCGGCAACGCGCGCATGTGCGGGCGTCGGCGCGAAGGCAAAAAAATCGAACGGCGTGCCCGACGCTTTCAGCATTTCCGCGGAGAGAATAGAGTCTTTCCCCGCGCCGTTGAGAAGCAGCGCTCGTGCGGGTCGTTTGAAGGGCGCGGGTGTCGGTGCCGTGAGAGAGACGTCATACGGAAACGCGATCAGGTCGCGGAAATCGATCTGCATATCATAGAAAAATTCGCCGAGCCCGTTCAAATACATCAATTCCCAGAAGTGCGCTTGCGCTTCGGTGAGCGCGAATCCCTCGATGCGAATATTCTTTGTGGGGTACACGCACCAGTAATTGATGCCGAGCATGATGAGGAGCGCCTGGAGCGTCGGCTCAAGGACCGCTTGCGGAATGGTCGCCCACGCATCAGGTACGATGTTCTTAAAAAAGAGTCGGTCGGTATAGGTGCGCACGGCACCGTTTTCGAACTCGACACGGTAGCTGAAGCTGATGCGGGATCGCCCGGCGTCGATTCTATATGAGCCGAAGGTAAACGATGACGCACGCGGCATATTTCGATAGTAGCACCCAAATGAAAGCGGCGGCCCCGAAAGGGGCCGCCGCAATTCACTTATTTACATCATCTTTACGTCGATGGAGACGCCGGAAGGAAGGTCGATGTTGGTCAAAGCCTCGATCACCTTCGGAGCGGGATTCAAAATATCGATCATGCGCTTGTGGATGCGCATCTCGAACTGCTCGCGGGAATCCTTGTCGATGAAGGACGAGCGGTTGACGGTGTATTTCTTGATATCGATGGGGAGCGGCACGGGACCGACGACGGTCGCGCTGTGGCGGGCGGCGACGTCGATGATCTGCTTCACCGCGCTGTCGAGGACGCCATGCTCATAAGCGCGCACGCGAATGCGCAGGCGATGCGACGCATCGGCCTTCTTCGCGCGTGAGCGCGTGGTCTTTTTGGCTGTTGCCTCTGCCATAGAACGTGTGGGGAGTATGCACTAGGGCGCCTAAAAACGCAACATTTTCCCCTATTTAAGCGCGGCGACCTTGAGGATCGTATTCCAGTTACGGGTCGTGATCTTTTTGCCGAGTATTTTGCGCAAAAAAAGCATCACATCGGGAGTCTTCGCGGACTTGCTTAGATCGAGCACGGTATACGCTTCCCCGTCGGTGAGCTTGAGGAGTTCGTAGCCCTTTTCGAGGGGTTTTGAATGACGACTCGCGGGCTTTGCAGCGAGAAACGTGACATAGCGGCGGATGTCTTTGGTCATTTTTACTTTTTTGAATGGGTCAGCTTGTACCATCTTCTGGATTTCCGGCATGGTGCGGACGATGACGCCGATCTGGAACTTAAACTTCTTTTCAAGCGCGGCCTCCAACTTTCTCTCTACCGCGCGCGGTGTGCCCGTGCCGCTAAAGACGGCGTTGCCGCTCGCGAGAATCGTTTTTACGTCTTTATAGCCAAGTGATTCGATCGCATTCTTGAGGTCGGCCATCTTCACCGTGCGGCCTCCCAAATTAATCCCGAGCAAAAACGCCGCGTATTTCATTGCATCGTCGGGATCGGCATGCACTCCATCACCTCCACGCGATCACCCGGGAAGATCGTAAAGTGCGGGTGATTCTCGAACATCTTCGCCGCTTCCTCGTGCGAGTTCGCCTTCACGACGGTCCACGCGCCCATTTCGTTTACCGTATCCTCGATGCCGTTCTTGCTCACCTTTTTCGTCTTGCCGAGCGGTGAACCCATCGCGGCAATGTCATTCTTGTGATCCTCCGCCCACTTCATCCAACCCTGCATCCCCTGCTTTTCAAGCTCGGGGCGATCCGGCCGTTGCATCCACGCATCCATCGCCGCGCGCGAGCCCAGGAAAATCGCTAAGTAGTTTTTCATAGATATGTATTTTAATTCGGATTAATTACATCGGCATTATTTCCATGACATCGATCCAGCCGCCGGGGATCATTTTGAAGTGCGGATTGCTCTGCATCTTTTTCGCGGCCTCATCGTGCGATTCCGCTTCAATGATCGAGTAGCCGCCGATCTCATTTTTTGCGTCTTCCACCGACGATTCCGTCACCCGCTTTGTTTTACCGAGCGGCGAACCTTCGTCGACGACGCCCGCGCCTTTCATCCACGTACCCCACTCATCATTCATCTCTTTCTGCTGCTCCGGCGTCAGGCTGCCCATCTGCGCCATTACTTTCTGGAAGTCTTCCGACTTCGCCATGTACATTACGAAGAACTTTTTCATACTCAATATATGAGCTATTAGTCCGGTGAGTATACACCTTGATCATGAACATTGCGGGTAGCGCGGTACAATAAAGATTATTAGGTAGCGCCATTGTATGGACTCGACACAATTTTTGGCATCGCTCTGGGGCCCGGTCGCACTCGCGGTCGGCGTCGGTATGTTTACGAGCAAAGGGTTTTACGCACGCATTTATCGGGAGCTAGAGAAAGACGCGCTCGCGGCGCTCACCCTGGGCCTCGCGGCGATGGCAGCAGGGATCGCACAGGTCATATCGCACAATGTATGGAATACGCTGCCGCAGATCGTGATTTCGATCCTGGGTTGGGGCACGCTTCTCAAGGGGCTTATGTTCGTCGCGGCACCGCAATGGGCCGGCAGCCTCGCGAATTCGTGGTCGAGATGGAATATGATCCCGGTTGCGAGCGTGATCTGCCTGATCCTCGGCGCGTACCTTACCTGGTTCGCCTTTCTCGCCTAATTACTCCGGTCGCGAAGCGGCGAATTGTTTCCAGACAAACGAAGCGACGAGCACACCCGCAACGATGAGCGTGAAGTGGAATCCCCACTCGATGCGGATGAGCTGCGAGAAATCGTTCATCGCCATGACGCGGTGAAAATTGTCGTGCGGCCACCACGAGATCAAGAGCCACGCAGCGGAGAGGTAGACGAGCCAATCGCCCGTGCCGCGACCGCGCACGAATGGCCAGAGCGAATAGAGAAACGCGAGGCCGATGCCGAAGGCGATGGATTCGATGACGGAGATGCCGATAAGCAGCGGCATCTGTGCCGAAGACGGCATCGCCATCCCGGCGGGAGTCGGCCAAAAGACGGGGGTAAGTGCGAACGACGCGACGGCGCCGACGATCGGAATAATGATGAGGACCCATTTGTTTTGCATATACATCTAGTATACAAGAAACCCGCCGTACGGCGGGATTCTTGCGAACACATGCTCACTATTACTTGCTGCCCTGGTTCTT
>JAFAPB010000077.1 GCA_019247335.1 Candidatus Kaiserbacteria bacterium | reverse complement strand
GCATTCGCAGCGGCCGCAAGCATCCGCTCGGCAAGCATTTCATATTTGCCGATATCGGGACGCCACATGACATTTACATTGACGTAGTACGGTGCGATTTGTGGCGAATTATCGAACGAAACGGCAGACGGCGCAGATGGACTGATGCCGGATTCCCCCAGATCGAATTTCTTGATGGTGCCGTCAGTGGTTGAATTCGCATAGAGTTCGACATGCCCGTTGCGCATGGTCGCGCTCGGGAGCCAGTAGCCGGCCAAGAGCAATGACGGACGTGACCAGTTCACGCCGTCGTTCGCATATGAGGTCGAGTAATAGATCCCGTTCATAGAGACATTGATGCCGTTTTGTCCCCGGGCGACGCCGGTCATATACATGATGTAGTACGGCATGGATCCCGGCGCGGCCGCATGGACGACAATGGACGGATCGTTGATCTGCTCGAGCCCGAATCGCGTCGGATCGATCGCTTTTCGCACATTGCCGCATGGGCCGGCTTCGCTAGCGCAGTCGGCGACGAAGATCGCATCGTGCGGCAGATCCGCAACGCTTTTCCATCCGCCGAAATAGAGGCGGAGCTGTCCGCCTTGCATTACCGGCTCGGGCGAATAGATATCATATCCGTCGATCAGCGACGTTTGCGGCAAGTGCGTTGCCGGTGTGCTTGTGCTTTGTACGGGCGTCGAGGTGGCCGGGACAAACGGGTTCGTTGCGGTGCCGCTCGTCGGAAAGAAACGCTCCAAGGGGATGCCCTTCAACAAGGATTCGTACGCCGCGGTAAGGGGATCGCTAGCCTGCGCGGCGGTCTGCGTTTTTTGCGCGGCTGCAGTCGCAGCCGTAAGGAGTGCGATCTGTTTTTGCAATTGAGCGACTTCTCGCGTAAGCATCGCTATCTGATCCTGCAGGTCGGAAACGGCATCAGCATATCCGATCGACGGCGTGAGAACTCCGACAACAAGCGCAAGCGCGGCAAGATAGCGCATGCTAATGCAGGATGCCGTCGAGTATGTGCAGCGCAAATTGTAATCCGAGGACCGCGCTTGCGAAATTTTTATTCGGATCGCTCGCGGAGCCGACGATGAACGGCGTCACCGAGCACCAGCCGGTCCCGCCCGGGCCGTAGACGACCATATTGATCGGCGGATTGCCGAGGACCGTCGCCGTCACGACCTGTGAGCCGCTCGTGCCGAGCTTATCGCCGGGAAGATTCAAATGATCCTTGCCTGAATAGTCGCTCGCCCACACCGCGTAGGTCGCGTTCTGGCTCGTCCACGTGAGCGTGATCGGATCGCCGTAGGTATAGGACATGTGATCCTGCCACACGCTACAGGTCGGCGCCGCACTCACCGTGGGACCGGAGACGATCACGGGCACGGTGATCGAATCGCTCGCGCCGCAGCTGTTGATCGCCGTCACCGTGAAGCGATACGTGCCAGGCGTCGAAGGCGCGGTCATATAGACGCGATCGGTCGCCATCGAGGTCCATGACGGACCGTCGAGCGAGTACTTCACGGTCTGATCGGCGCTGAAGATCTGGCCTGCCTGCTGATTGATAGAGAGCGCGAGCGAGTAGCCCGCGGTCGGCATGGTGATGTGCGGTTTCGCGCAGGCTGGTTGCCCCGCGACCTTGAAGCTCACGAATCCGGAATCGAGCGCGGCGTATTGCTGGGAGTTGACCTGCGGTTGCGCGAGGCGCGGATAATTGCAGCCCTGCGGATTGCACTGGACGACGAATGCGAAGACGCGATAGGCGCCCGGCGAGAATTGCGCCTGGCTCGTCGGATAGTTGGCAACGCCGGCATCCCATGAATTCGAGAAGTGCGTGCCGTTGGATCCGCCGACCGGAAGCTCCGCGCTTTGCCAGCGCCATACCTCGAATGCGGCACCGCTCGGATTATTTTCGTCGTAGCGTTGCACTTCTAACTCCACCTGCGAGTGCGCCGGCGCGTTCTGCACCTGCCACGAGAACGGGATCACCTGCCCCTGCGAATACGTGACCGAGGTCGGCGAAGAGAGTGTGATCGACGCGTTGCTCGGATATTGAGAAGCGGATGTGATCGTGATCGGGACGATGTCGGATGTCGCGAGTGTTCTATCGGTCGGCGGATTGCAGTCAGAGCCGCCGCATCCGTAGGTATAGATCTTCGCCTGAAGCGCCCAATCACCCGGCGGTGTCGGCCATGAGAGCGACGTATTCGAGCTAAAAACGACATTCGGCACGCTGATCGAGAACGGACCCGGTCCGAAATAATTATTCGGTGTCGTGATCGGCCAGCTCGACGGCAGCGGCGCGCTCCAGGAGCCGTTCACCTTGTGGAGTACGTTGATCTCGCCGTACGCCTGGCGCGAAACCGTGCCCGAAACCGTGACCGGAACGTACTGATCCTGCTGATAACTCGTCCCACCGGCAGGCTGCGTAATAGTCACGTAGTTCGTATCATTTGAAACCTGATTGGTGCCGGCGCGCACCGACACAGTGGCCGCAACCGTCTTTTGCGATCCGCCTGTTATTGCATAGAGAGTCACAGTGTAGAGTCCGCTTTTCGAATATCCGTGGGTCGTCTGTCCGCCATACTGCGCGCTCATGTCCGGACTCGTGCAGCCCTGCACCCCGCAGAGCCACATCGTCGTACCGTCGCCGAAATCGATCTGATAGCCGTACGAAGTCCACTGTCCCGGATTGAAATTGAAATTGAAGGTGGATTCCGTGACCGGCGACGCGGAGAACGTGAGCCCGGGGAAACCGGAGGGAAATGCGGTTTGGTTCTTCGCCTGCTGCAATTGAACAAGAAGTTGCTGCAGCTGCTGGATCTGGGCGAGAAGCGCCTGGATCTGCGCGAGAATGCTGGCGTCGTCGGCCGAAGCGACTAAGGGCGCTGCGAAAAGCGCGAGACCGATGGAGAACGATACGATTTTTTTATTCATAAGACCCCTCTTATGCTAATGCGTTCATTCTGACACAGTTTGAGAGCGAGTGGCGGCGTTGCTGTGAATCATAGACAGCCTACTGTTTGTGTGTTTCAAATGCGTGAGCTACGACAACTGATGAGGACGCCATGCCTGAAGACACGCCGCCCAATGCATCGCCTGATGCATCGCCCGGCCACAGCTGGGTGCTTCTGTTCAAGCTAAAGAACGACATCACAGGCCACATCCACGCCGAAGGAGAAGTGGGCACCGTTATCCGCGCATGGACCTTCATGCGGCAATCGCGGAATGAGCCGGTGCTTGATCCGATCGGCGGCACGATGGCGCCATTCGGCAGTGAGCCGACGCTTTACCGGCTTTACGGCGCGAGCAAGGAGAGGAGCGACATCCTCCGTCCGATCCTGGTGGAGCTGATCAATATGATCGGTCGTGTATTCGCGCAGAAGCACATGGAGCTTTTCCTCGACGGCGTGATGACACCTTTCGATGTCGCGCCGCCGCCGCGCGATCCGAACATCAAGCTGAACTGACGCCTGCCGCGTTCCTCGCACGAAGCCCGGTTTCACCGCCGGGCTTTGCTTTTTATAGACCGAGTGAATCGAGCAGCGAGGTGAGTTGTTTCAATGCCGTTTGGAGGCCGATGACGGCGCTTGCGAAATTTGCGTTGGTCGCGGTCGATGCGGTTGTCGATGCGGAGATCGTGAGCGAGGTTGTGCAGCTCCCGGTCCCTCCTTTCCCCGTCACATTAATGCCGACCGTTTCCGAGCCGACAATATCCGCCGCGACGTATGCGGTGCCACTCAAATCCATCGGGCCGTACGGCAATCGAAGCGAGTCCCCCATTACGGTGCGCTGCCAGGCGGCGCCATCAGCATGGTCGGTCGTCCAGGTAAATTTGATCACATTGCCGTAGAGATATGTCGTCTTGTCAGAAGACACTTTGCAGGTCGGCGGCGGATTGAGCATCGATACAGTGACGCTCTTGCGCGCTGATGCAGGCGTCGAGGTCGAGCCGTTGCCGATCCCGAAGCAATTGAGCGCGTACGTCGTGCTCGCAGTCGGATAGACGATGTGCGAACCAAAAGTGCCGACGTCGGTAGCGAGATTCGCATAGAGGGATGATTGCAGCGTCTGAATGTCGCACTTTGCGGCCTGTGAGGTTTCCCAGACGAGATTGACGGGGTCGTTCGGGACAACGACGACATTCGGCGAAGCGTAGAGCGTCGTGATCACGGGGACCGGGCCTACGCCGTTGGTGCTCGATGAACCGGATCCAGAAGACGCAGCGGATGACGAGGTCGTATTCGATACGGGGAGCGGCGTAAAGGGCGGTGGGGGCGGCACGCCCGGCGCGATCGGTGTGCTCGTAGCGGTATACGTGGGCGGAGGCGGCGGCATGCCGGGTGCAGAAGCGTTGGATGTTACGATCGCACTTGTGCCATTGACCATCGAGCAGATCGCCGCGCGCGTTTTCGCGCCGACCGCGCCGAAACCGGTCGTCGAGGGCGAGCCCCCAGCGACGATCGTGTGGACGATCTGGAATTTTTGCACCGCCGCTTCGGTCCCCGAGCCGAAAAATCCGGTGACCGAATCGCTAGTGATCAACTTTTGCGAAAGCAGGAACTGCTGCAGCGATGAAACATCGGCGCCTCGGCTGCCGCGTGAGAGCGTCTTCGTGATCATCGTGCACGGATTCGTGCCCGTCGTCATCGGCGCGCCAGTAGCAGTGGTCGCAGTCGCACTCGAAGCGCCGCCCATGATCGTGATCGAGCAGACCACGCTACCGTTTTTATCAAAAGCGACATATTTATAGGTATTCGGGCCGGGCGCGACGCTCCAGACGTTCACGCTGTGCGTCGGTTCGCGTATCCCCTGCGGAGAACTGACGTAGTCCGCATTGGTGGCATCAACCGTGAGCGTTACGGTAGCGCCTGAATTGACGACTGTTTTGTCGGCAGAAATCTTGCAGCCGAGCGATCCGCTCGCGGCCGAGCTCGTCGTTGCGATGCCGCCGGTCCCCAAGCTGATACCCGTCACCGAATACGAAGGCGACGGATCGAACGCTTGATCGCTGTAGAGCGCGGCGAACGCGACCGCCGGTAGAGTAAGCGCGCTTACGAGTGCGAGTGCCGCAACGCGAATCCGCATTGCCTCAAGTATACGTTATTCTCGAATGAGAGGACCTCGAGCTGGGAACTACCGGACAGTGACTGTGATTGTGCCGACGAGTTCCCCGATGCCATTTTTCAGCGTAGCCGCGTAAATGCCTTTCGTTTTATATATGTGAGTCGTCTGATACATCGGCGAACACATAGTATTGGCGATCGCGCCGCCGATCCCAGCAGCAAAAGCAACGCCAGTGCAAATGCTTTTTGTCGCAGCTCCCTGCGATCCGTCGCCAAAGTCGATCACGAATGACGAGCCAGCGGAGTCCCAGGTGCGCCATCCAAAAGACACCGAGAGCGGAGCCGTGCCGTCAACTGGATTGGCCCACATGCTTACTGGTTTTTGGACTGGATTAACTACCGTAAGGGTCACGGTCTCGTTAATAGCTTTGCGCGCATTGGTGAGCCGCGCTATGTACGTACCCGGGCCGTATCCATGTGATGCAATGCCGGGAAGCATTTGTCCGGGCGCGACACCTGGGTCGCATGCGGCGCCTGCACACGAGTGGCCATCGCCAAAATCGACGGCATAGTCCGATTGCGCGCTGCCGCCGATCAACTCCCACGTAAATTGAACGTCCAGCGGCGCGGTACCGGATTGCGCATCTGCTTTGAAGCCGGTCGTCTTCGGCGTGGGAGTCACGGTGATAATCGCCGACGCCGATTTCGAATGGTCGGCATTCCAGAACGTCGCGACGTATGTGCCGGGCTTCGTATAAGTGTGCGGACTTTCAGAGGCTGTCGCGCCCAGAAGCGGACCAACCCGGTATTCGCATTCTCCATCGCCGAATCGTCCGCGCGAAAGAAGCGTGCCTGATTGTCCGTCGCCGAAATCGATGTCGAGCGGCGGAGGCGGATCATCGCAGGGAATTGCCCCCTGGCTCTGCGTGCCCGGGTAGAAGTAAACAGTAAACGGCGCATGGCCCTCGGTCGCAACGACAAGATCGAGATCGTCAGGCTTCGGTGTCTTTGTCGGTGCCGAAGATGCGGTGCATAATTGCATAATTTTTTGACGAGTCCTCGATCCGACCCTTCCCCACCCGGTTGAAAGCGCGTCGCCCGAATTCACAATGCCGTTTTGTGACTGCCACAGCTTCACCGCCTCCTCCGTCTTCGCGCCAAAGTAACCGCTCGACTCGACTCCGAGAAATGTCTGCAGCGATGCGACGTCGCTGCCGCGGCTGCCGAATGAGAGGTTCCGTGTAAGCGATGGGCAACTGGCTGGAGAAGAAGCCGCACTGACCGTGGTTGTGAAAAGTGCGAGAAGCGTGAGTGCCGCAACGCGAATCCGCATTGCCTCAAGTATACGTTACTTGCGGGAGGCGACGATGTCTTCCTGCACGTTGCGCGGGACAACGGCGTAGTGGCTGAACTCGAGGTTCGGAACGCCGCGCCCTTCGGTGAGCGAGCGCAATTGCGTCGTGAAGCCGAAGAGCTCGGAGAGCGGGACCTTGGCGGTGATGACGCGGGCCTGGCCGCGCTCGCCCATGGCTTCGATCGAACCGCGCTTGGAGTTGATCATGCCGGTCACGTCGCCCATGAATTTCTCCGGGACGACGACTTCGAGTTTCATAATCGGCTCGAGGATGACGGGCTTCGCTTTCTGCACGGCTTCCTGGAAGGCATTGAGCGCCGCGAGCTTGAAGGCGATTTCGGAGGAGTCGACATCGTGATAGCTGCCGTCGTAGAGATCGACGGAGATATCGACCATCGGGAAGCCGGCGAGGACGCCGCGCTCCATTCCCTCCTTGAGGCCCTTTTTGACGGCCGGAATGTATTCCTGCGGAATGACGCCGCCCTTGATGTTGTTGATGAACTCGAAATGATCCTCGCGATCGACATTGTTCTTGATCTTCTCGCCTTCGACGACCGGCTCGAGCGGTTTCATCTTGATCTTCACGTGACCATATTGGCCGCGACCGCCCGTCTGCTTGATGTGCTTGTACTCGACGTCGGAATTGCCCTGGATCGTTTCTCGGTATGCGACCTGGGGCTTCCCCGTCGAGGCCTCGACGCCGAATTCGCGCTTCATGCGGTCGACGATGATCTCGAGGTGCAGCTCGCCCATGCCCGAGACGATGGTCTCGAGCGTCTCCGGATCCGAGGAAACGCGGAAGGTCGGGTCTTCATCGGAGAGGCGCGAGAGTGCGATGCCCATTTTTTCCTGATCGGCCTTGGTCTTCGGCTCGATGCGCATGGAAACGACCGGCTCGGGGAAGACGATTGACTCGAGAATGATCGGGTGCGCCGCGTCACAGACCGTATTGCCGATCTTCACTTCCTTCATGCCGACGAACGCGGCAATCTCGCCCGCGTACACATCCTTCACATCTTCGCGCTTGTCTGCCTGGAGGCGGACCATGCGGCCGATGCGCTCCTTTTTATTGTTGGCGGAGTTGTAGATGGTGTCGCCCGCCGAGACTTTGCCGGAGTAGACGCGGAAGAAGGTCAGCGCGCCGACGAACGGGTCGACCTGCAGCTTGAAGACGAGCGCGGCAAAGGGCGCATCATCTGATGCAGGGCGTTCTTCTTCGGCACCGGTGTCCGGATTCGTACCTTTGGCGGCCGGCAGGTCGAGCGGCGAGGGCAAATAGTCGACGACCGCATCGAGCACGCGCTGCACGCCTTTATTCTTGAGCGACGAGCCCGTCAAGACCGGGAAGATCTTGTTGGCGACGACCGCCTGGCGAAGCGCCTTCTTCAATACATCGAGCTCGGGCTTCTTGCCCTCGAGGAACTCCGTCATCAAAGCGTCGTCGGTCTCGACGATGCGCTCGACGATCTCATTATGATATTTTTCCGCCTCCGCCTTATTCGCCTCGGGAATTTCGTATGCGGTGACGTTCTTACCCATCTCACCTTCAAACTTGAAGGCTTTCATTTCCAAGACATCGATAACGCCCTCGAACTGGTCTTCGAGTCCGATCGGGATTTGGAGGCGCACCGCCTTTGTCGAAAGACGATCGAGGATCGAAGCGTAGGATTTCTCGAACGACGCGCCGGTGCGGTCGAGCTTGTTGATGTAGCAGATGCGCGGCACTTCGGCCTCTTCCGCGTAGCGCCAGTTGGTCTCTGACTGCGGCTCGACACCCGCGACGCCATCGAAAACGACGACCGCACCGTCTAGGACGCGCATCGAACGCTTCACTTCCGAGGTGAAATCGATGTGTCCCGGGGTATCGATGATGTTGAAGCGATGCTTGAAGGAAGTATCGGTCCCCATGTAGGTCGGGTTCCAGAAGCACGTGATCGCCGCGGCCGTGATCGTGATGCCGCGTTCGCGCTCCTGTTCCATCCAGTCGGTGACGGTGTTGCCCTCATGCACCTCGCCGATCTTGTGGCTCTCGCCGGTGTAATAGAGGATGCGCTCCGACGTAGTCGTTTTGCCTGCGTCGACGTGCGCGACGATGCCGAAGTTGCGGACTTTTTCCAATGGGTAGTCTCTGCTCATGATGATTTCAAAAAAAATAAGCGCCCGAGGCGTGCGTGTAATATACGGAACTTGTCCGCAAAAAGCAAAGGCCCGGCAGCACCGGGCCTTCGTCGAGATCGTGAACGTCAGTTCGGAAGCTTGGAGACTGCCGGAACGAGTCCGGCCCGCACGCCGCTGACGATGCGTACGAAGGTCGCGACTCGCCTGCGATCGGGAGCACCCGGGGTCGCGACGTACCTCCGTGCATTCGCTTCCAGTCGCGCGAGCGATTCCGGCGTGTACGTATTCGCCGGATCCTCCACGTCGAGCTCGCGCAGAAAATCATGCATCGCGCCATTCACAGCGTGCGATGCGGGAACTTTCGCAGCGCGCATTGCCGCCGCGCGCGAGCGCGCTGCTTCCACTGCCGCGGATCGCTCTTGCGCGGCCTTTCCGACGTAATAGAGAAACGCGCCGAGACTAGCGCCGCCGATGAGCCATGCCCATCCGTTACTGGACTCCATTGTTATCCCTCCGAAAATTTCCGCGCCTTTCGACGCCTTTCAGTATGGTACCGTGTTTTGCTGCGGTACGGATTAGAAAAAGAAGTACTCTAAGAGCACGATACGAACACCCATGAAGACGATGCCGGCGAGCAGGACGGCGAGGGGAATGGCGAGTATGAAGTGAGCGAGCGTCATAGGCGTATATCTTGAACTTACCCCTTCACCTTGAAGGGCGCAATAGCTTTTTACACGCGCCGTATAGTGGCTTTCCGCCGCGCTTTAATCGCTGCCTCATGAAGTTCGGCGTTATGAAATGTGTTTTGCGCTTGCAGCGACGCGCTCAAGAAAACGGACCGTTTCGTGGTGCGAGCCGACGCCGGTCATCGGGAGGATCTCTTTATTGAGCGCAAGACCATGCCGCCAGTTCGCGGGCAAGAGAAAAACATCGATCGCAATGCCCCGCTCGCGTACGAGCGAGAGGATGTCGACCCCGAGAATGCGCGAGGCGACCGCGATCCGCCGCTCTTTGCGCGCCGCGATAAAGGCGTGATCGAGTACGGAGCAATATTTTTTGATAACGCGGCGCAGCGGCAGCCAGCGCGTGCCCATGCGCACGCGAATGTCGTAGCGTGATTCCTTCCACCAGGCGCGCGCAAGCTGCTCATCGACGATGAGGATGAGGTCCACATCGTTCCCCTTGCCATCGCGCAAAACGCTGCCGAAAAGCAGCGCGTCGTGTATCACATTGCTCCGCGCACGCAATTCTTTTGCGAAAAAATGCGCGTCGGCCGCTGTCGCTGCTTTCATATACTCCCCGGCAACTTATAGAGCGCGAAGTGTTTTATCTTCCGCTCGAAGTATCGCGAGATGATCGGCGAGAGCGCCGCTATGAGACTTACTTTGAGGGCATCGTCGGTAATGCACTGATGTACCAATCGCTGCAATCGATAGATCTGTTCGACGCGCTTCGAGCGCACGCGTGAAAACGACGCGAGCCTCGGCGCCACCTGCGCGGCAAAATCTTTTGGCGCGAGCTTGTTGAGCGCACGCGCGAGCGCAAGCGCATCTTCTATCGCGAGCGTCGTGCCGAAGCCCACGGTCGGCGGACGGCCGTGCGCCGCATCCCCGATCGCGACGACATTTCCTTTGCTATACGAATCGAGATGCACTTCGCGAAGGTCGAAGAGCTTGCTCGTTTTTACATCAAAGGAAATTTCTTCGCCGCGAATCCCCTTCACGAACTGCAATACTCTCTTTTCGAACGCGTGCTCATCTTCTTCGACCGCGCCCTTCTTGAAATAAAAGCCGAGCAAATTGTGCACATGGGGCGGGTGTATCACCGCGACGTAGCCCTTGGTGAAAAAGAGCCCGGCATGATCGAGAAAGTTCGTCTCCTTGGCGAACCACCCGTAGAGGAGCCGCCACGGGAGCGAAATGATCCGCTCTTCGAACAGAAGTGGCCTCGTCATGGAATAAATCCCTTCGGCAATGATGACGAGGTCGTACTCGGCATCGCTATTGTCGCTGAAGGTTACGCGCGCCGGTGCACCATCTTTGATCCGAATATCGCTGATCGTTTTGCCGAACCGGATCGCGCTCGCCGGAAACGTCTTTGCGAGCTCCGCTTCGAGCATTTCCATGAGATGCTGCCGCTCGAACACCCAGGCGAATCCGCGCGCATCGAATTCGCGCAGCCGCTTGATCTTAAGCCCGCCGAACATCACGAACTTATCGACCGCATAGTCGTCTTTGTTGGTATGCAGCACATGATCGCGCGCGAGGAAAAGCGAGCGTAATAATTCAAAGCCGCTTTTCCAAAGTACGATGGAAAAGCCGATGTTGCGGAAGCTGTCGGCTTTTTCGACGAATTCGATATCATACTTTTCTTTGTCGAGCGCGAGCGCGCAGACGATGCCCGCTACCCCTGCGCCGGAGATAAGCACGCGCTTTTTATTCACGCATTTAGTGTAGCAGGCGTTACACCTACGCGGCCCGGCGTTCTTTCGACTCTCCGGGCAGATCAAGGCTCCAGAGCCTGGAATCCGAACCTTTCTCTAATTTATCGGCGTCCAGATCGAGCGCCTCTCCTTCCCTATCCACCGGCACCAAGCGCATGCGGAGCGCACCTTCAGGCAAACGCGGTCCCTCGCTTTTCTTGTTTTCATCGACATAATGGCGCTCGACGCGGTACGCTTTTGGCGCATTCGGGTCGGCGCGGTACGAAAATGTGATGACGGAGCCGATGGGAAAAACCTTCGACATGCGTTCCGACTGCGCATTCAGCAGCTCTCCCTTCCGGGCATCCATCGCCTCATTGCCGCCGCGACGCGCAAGCCGCAATGTGGATTCGACATCCCATGGCGCCATGCGCTTCGGTATCGAAGCGGCATATTCAGCATCGCGAACGCGCGCGTCCCAGGAGTTTTGTCGCTCTTGCTTACCAGCGTCGTATTGCTCAAACACCCCCTGATTTTATCAGGCGAAGCGGGTGTACCCATGCGGGCATACTGCATTTTGCAGCTGGGATACTTCGCGACCGCTCGCAATTACCAGGCAAAGTGCGCGAAGGCTTTGTTAGCCTCGGCCATGCGGTGCGTCGTTTCTTTCTTGGTGACCGCAGCACCTTCGTTCTTGATAGCGGCTTTGAGTTCGTTGAGGAGCGATTCGTTCATGGGCTTGCCCTTCGTGCCTTCAGCGGCATCGACGATCCAGCGGAGTCCGAGCGCCAAGCGGCGATTGGGATTCACTTCGCGCGGCACCTGGTAGTTGGCACCGCCGACGCGGCGTGAACGCACCTCCACCGTGGGCGATGCGTTCTCGAGCGCTTGCTCAAGCAGTGCGACCGGGTCGCCGTCCTTCTTGAGATCCTCCATCACTTTGTAGACGATCTTGCGCGCAGTGTCCTTCTTACCACGCTCCATCACATAATTGATGAGTTTTGAAACTTTGACCGAGCCGTAGACTTCGTCCGGCGCGGGGATGTTGCGGTTCTTAACGGGGCGTCGCATACGAATTAATTTCCTTTCGGCTTCTTCGCGCCGTAGCGCGAGCGTCCGCGGCGACGCTTATCGACGCCGGTCGCATCGAGCTTGCCGCGCACGATCGTGTAGCGAATGCCGATGTCCTTCACGCGGCCGCCGCGCACGAGCACGACCGAGTGTTCCTGGAGGTTGTGGCCTTCCCCCGGGATGTACGCGGTGATTTCCATGCCGTTGGTGAGGCGCACGCGCGCGATCTTGCGGATGGCCGAGTTCGGCTTGCGGGGGGTCTTGGTGGTGACACGCGTGCAGACGCCGCGCTTGAAGGGCGCGGAGTAGTAGGTCGGACGATTCTCCAGCGCGTTAAAGCCGCGCGAGAGCGCGATCGTCTTGGTGCGCCAGGTCTTGGGCTTGCGGCCCTTCCGGCGAAGCTGATTGATCGTAGCCATGATTCAATGAAAAACTCCCGTCGGGAGTCCGCAAAATGTACTACCTTTCGTCCAGCATTGCAAATAATTGACCGCTTAAAAGGAAGGGCTCATTCTAAAGGAAGGTGGGCACAGGCCCGACCGATCGCGAGGGATGATCATGAATAAAATCGCGACTACCCGGCCCATCGAGCCGGACTTTCCGCTCTTGTTTCTGGCCGCATATCTTGCGCGCCGGATCTACGCGCAGACGTCGGAGGCGATCGAACACCGGCTCGAAGAAATCGCTACGGAGCGCGTCGATCGCGGGATCGCGAGCTTCGAAAGCAAGCCAGATTGGCGGCTGCAGCTCGGCGACGCCACGACGCTCAACATCGGCAGCCTGGACAAGTGCCCGATGAAGCGCATGTACGGCGATTACGACAGCGGCTTGGCGAAGCATTTCGGCGGACTGGCCTGGATTCCGCTCTATGCGGTATACCTTGCGGTCCGGCATGCGTTTTGTCCGACGTTCTTCGTCAATAGCAGGCGGCTGAATCGCATCTGGCGCAACCGTCTCGCCGCTGCCTGAAGGAGCCGCGCGATGAAATGCACGCATGTTGGTCCCGGCATCGGCTGGTCGGCTTCGATGCCGACCTTGGTGCGATTGCCGATGGCGATCGCGCAGATGATCGGCTACTGCTGCAAGCGTCTGACAAATCGACGCTGATGGCAGCGCAGCAAAGAGGGGCATCGGCTTCGGCCGGGCCCCGCTTTTTATATACCCGCGATCTTGCTCGCTATTGAATATACAAAATCGCCGAATTGGCCGCCGAACACATATATAAAGAGGAGTACGAGCATCATGCCGAAGACGGGATTGCGCTCGAGCGAGTGGCGCCAGGCCTGGTAGCCGTATTGCAATGAGCGCGGGAGGAAGGATTCGAGGACCTTTGAGCCGTCGAGTGGCGGCACCGGGATCAAATTGAAGATGCAGAGCATGACGTTCACGACGACTATTAAAAGGAGCACGCTATTTATTTCCGCGCCGAGGCCCGCGAGTCGGATGATCGCACCGGTCAGAAGTGCGATCACGATATTCGAGAACGGCCCCGCAGCCGCGACGATCGCTTCGGAGAAGCGGCCGGGCCGGAGGTTGTACGGGTTGTACGGGACGGGCTTTGCCCAGGCAAAAAAGACGGGTGAGTGCACGAGCGTGAGAAAGACCGGCACGATGATCGATCCGTAGAGATCAATGTGCGGTATCGGATTGAGCGTGAGGCGGCCCGCATAGCGCGCGGTCGGATCGCCAAGCCGATCCGCAGCGACGCCGTGCATGACCTCGTGCACGATCGCGGAGAAGATGATGATCAATATGACAAATACCATGTCGAGCGACATGCCGAAAACTATAGCAAACGGCTGTCGATTTTTTTGACTTTTAGCGCCGTACGGGCTAGTATGCGCCCACTTATGGCACGCGTCTGCGACATAACAGGCAAGAAATCCCGCGTCGGCGGCGGGTATTCCAACCGCACGCGCGCGACCAAGTTCAACCCGACCGGCAAGCGCCGCCGCCAGATCAATTTCCAGACCAAGACCCTCTTTGTCCCGGAACTCAATAAAAAGATCACCGTCAACGTCTCGGCTAAGGGCTTGAAGACGATGAAAAAGCGCGGCGCCTATCAGACGCTCAAGGCCGCAGGCCTCGTCAAGTAAAGAAAAGAACAGGCGGCCGCGCTTTCGCGCGGCCGCTTTTTCATTTGCGCGTTACCGTCTGTCCGTCGGAGACGAAGGTGACCGTCCCCTCTTTGCACGTATCGAATGTCGGGATATTGAATGCCTCAAATCGCTGCACTGTTTCGACATTGGGATGGCCGTATTTATTGTTGCAGCCGCGCGAATAGACGCCGTACGCCGGCGCGACCGTGCCGAGAAAAAGCGCCGAGGAAGAATTCTTCGAGCCGTGATGTCCGGCTTTGAGGACATCCGATCTGAGCGCAGAGCCGTCGAGCGCGATGAGATAATTCTCGACCTCCTGCGGCAAATCCCCCGTGAGCATGAATGAGGTCTTGCCATACACAAGATGCACGACGGCGGATGCGGTGTTGGTCTCCGCATCCGGAAGCGCGCGATCCGGGAAAAGGATCTCCGAGTACGCGCCGTCGCCGAGATCGACCACTTGCCCACGCTCCGCAATAATCTCCTGCGCGCCTTCGCGCTTCGCAGCGGCGAGCGTGGATTGCCAGTCGCTCGTCACACCCTTCACGCTCGGCAGAAAAATGTACGAGACTTTGTAGCGCGAGAACACATCCGCGAGGCCGTTGGTGTGATCGATGTCCGGATGCGTCGCGAGCACCACATCGATCGTATGGTCGTACCACGGCATCACTTCGCCGAGCCTTCGCAAGACGATCCCGTTCGGCCCGCCGTCGATCAGCATCTGCCGCCCGCTCGGTGCATCGATAAATATCGAATCGCCCTGCCCGATGTTGAGAAAAGAAACGGTGAGAAGCCCGCGTCGGTCCTCGTACCATGCCGCCAAGGAGATCGCAGCGACTACAATGAAAAGTACAAGCAATATCGCGCCGAGGATGTATGAGCTGCGTCGCATGCGAGAAGTATAGGCGTTCGATTGCGAGCGGCGCGGCGGGTTGTTAGTATCGCGGCAGCTTAGAGAAAGGAATGCCCCGATGCGGATAAAAGATATCCTGCTGGGAATACTGTGCTTCTTCGGCCGCTGGCTTCACTCGTTCGCTATCGCCATCACGTTCGGCACGATCTTCGGCGCAATCGCGCTTGCGCTTCTCGTCCGCGGCAAGCTGCGCGTGCGCGGATACGGCAACTTGCTGCAGGGCGTCGGGCGCGGCGTTATCATCGCGTCGAATCACCCGACCGCGCTTGAAACGATCCTGATACAAGGCCTGTTGTGCCCGTGGTACTATCTCGCGCCGTCGAAGTTCTTCATCTGGAATATGCCGCGCGAGGGGCTCGTCTCTCCGAGGTTCGCGGTCATGACGCGATGCATCACGATCACGCGCGGTAATCCTCGGCAGAACGCGGCGGCTACGCGCAAGGCGATCGAGAAGGTCCGGCGCGGTTGGACGATATTGATTTTCGCCGAGGGAACGCGCACCGTGAAAGGACGCGTGTTTGTCGACCATCCGGTCCACAAGCTCTGCCGCATCGAAACCCGTGTGCCGACGATGGCACAGCGCGCGGAAGCGTACGTGTTGCCGCTCCGGATAGACGTACCGAATGTGACGGAAGAACTCGGCCTGCGCGCGAGTCTGGGTCACGTCTGGCGCGAGGGCATCGTCTTCAACTTCGGGCGGAAATTCATGTTCCCGCGCGAGATGCAGCTCGAAGAGGCGAATCGCCATCTGGAACAAGCGATCCTTGCCTGCTGATCGCCGCACCCTGCATCGCCCGGCCGCGCGCCGGGCGGTTTTCTTTTGCTTGACCCACTCGCGCCGTCCCGCTACTGTTGCGCGCAGTCAACCTGAAAGGTAACCCATGAAAAAGCTCCGCTTATGGGCGTGGCTGCTCTGGGTGATCCTGAGCGGCTACGTCGTTGCATGGATCTTGGGAATTTTCATTCTCGGTCCGCTGACGATGTACTTCCTGCTCACTCGTCGCGTCATCGTGCGCGGCTACTGGCGGCTCGTTGGCGAGGCATTGCGCGGCAAGCTGCTCATCCTCACCAATCATCCGACCGTCTTCGTCGAGACGTTCCTCCTGGGCGCACTCCTCTTCCCGTGGTTTCTGGTGTGCCCGTGGGCATTCGTGTGGACGATGCCGGACAAGCGCTTGCTCGACCTATGGAACATGCCCGGCTGGATGCGCGTCATGCTTCGATGCATCGTCGTTGACCGCCGGAGTCGTGTAAAAGGCGGTCGCGGCTTGCTCATCGCGGGCCAGATCGTGCGAGCGCGGTTCGTTGTCGTCGGGAATCCGGAACAAGGACGCACCTTCGGCGAGGCGAACAAGAACAAGATCCCGCTCGTGCGCAACGATCGCGAAATGCAGGTGATCGAGCAATCCCTGCTGACGCAACTCGCCTATGAAACGGGTGCGCGCATTCTTCCGGGATACATCGAGGTCCCGTACGCGCGCGAACAGGTATCGCTCCAGGAATGCTTCGCGCGCATGTTCGGTAAGGACAACGCGAAACATCGACCGGTGATCCTGTCGTTCACCCGCAAGGCGTATCGGATCACGGGTCCGTTCGACCTCGCAAAGGAGAATGAGCGGCTGCAGATCGAGATCATGGAGGCGTGAGCCGGCGACAGCGCCGGCTCTACTTTTGTCACCCGCTTTTCCATGAATGGCGGTGGTATACTGCCATACCATCATTATCACTAGCTATATTTATATGTACGAAGCAAAAACATTCTCTATCCCCGAACTCGACGGTATCTCGAAAAAATCGATCGATGAGCACCTTGGTCTCTATCAGGGCTACGTGAAAAATTTCAATGCGATCTCCTCCGCCCTGCCGGAATACGCGAAAGATTCCGAGAAGAACGCGCACGCGCTCTCCGAGCTCATCCGCCGCCGTTCATTCGAATTCGGCGGAATGCGCCTGCACGAATATTATTTCGAGCAGTTCGAGGGTGGCGCGAAGGAATTGAACCCGGAGAGCGCGCTCGCGAAGCAGTTCGAGAAGGAATACAAGAAAGCGGAGCATGTGCAGCCGTACATCAAAGCGATCGGCAACATGCGAGGCCCCGGCTGGGCGATCCTCTACTGGGATGCGTACGGCCAGCAGCTCCTTGCTGGATTTTCCGGCGAGCAGCACATAGGTCACTTCGTGACGCTCCCGATCGTCCTTGCGCTCGATGTGTGGGAACACACATACCTCCTGGATTACGGAGCCCAAGGCAAGGGCAAGTACATCGATGCGTTCTTCAAGAATCTCAATTGGGGCCTCATTGAGGATCGCTTCGCGAAACTCTCGAGCTGGAAACCGGCCGCGTAGTGTGGAAAAGCGATTTGTACTACTGACGATAGAAGGCTATCGTTACTTCATTAACACTTATTAACCATCATTATGAATTGGGAGCGTTCCATTTTGATCTCGTTTCTCGGTAACTACATTAATAACAATGTCGTCGCGGCCATCGTCGCGCTCTTCCCCGCTTCGACCTCGGGCGGCGTCTTCACCGTGCAGTACGTCATGTACGTGATCCTCGCGGCGATCGTCGTCGGCCTCCTCACCTGGTGGTACGGCGCGCGCAGTCTGCAATCCGGTGCAATCTTCGGCGTGATCGGATTCGTGGTCGCCATCGTGACCGCCTTCATCACGGGTATCACCGGCGTCCTCACGCAGACGGGATCGCTCTCCCAGATGGTCTCGATCCTCCCCAACTTCTGGCCGTTCCTCGCGAGCTGGTCTACGCTCGTGCTTCTCGGCTACTGGGTCATCCCGGCCGCGCTCGTCGGCTGGTGGCATGGCCGCTCGATGCCCGCTCGGCATATGCCGACCGGCGTCTCGATGTAAGGATTGCCTCCGCGAAAAGCCCCGGCCGAAAGCCGGGGCTTTTTTGACTATGAAGCGAAAATGAATTATAGTCGCCCTTCCACCGCTCAATCCGAGCGGTGCAGCATTGAAGGGAGTGTTCCTTGCAGACCAAACCGCAATCCACGAACGGAACCGGCCACATCTTCCCGCTGTTCGCAGCGACTGATGTCGTGTCGGTCATTCTGATGCAGGTCGTGAACCTGAAAGAGCCGAGCGCCCGCACCAAGGCACGTTTTGACGCGCTCATGGCGACGCTCGCCACACAGCCGATCCTGACGCAGCATCTGGAATCGGCGCACACGGTAATCTCGGCGGCGAAGCGTCTCGGCGTCAGCGCGAAGCTCGCGACCGCGCGCGACGACAACACGTTCATCACCGTGCTCCGCCGTTTCGGCGCGCAGCTCGTGCAGGCGAAGAGCGTGTCGCAGACGACGATCGGCCAGTACGAGTTCGCCGGCGCCGCGACGGCCATCAGCGAGATCGCGCAGGCCGCGAGTTCGCACGGCAGCGCGTACGCGCAGTACTACCAGGCTGTTCTGACCGGCGCGCTCGAAGCCGTACCGCACATCACCTTCGTCGGCGACGCCAGTGTGCTGCGCCAGGCGATCGAGAAGACGATCGCCACGATGAGCCTCGGCGAAGGCACGATCGTCACCGCGACGTTCGAGCACCTCGACTCGCTCACCGGTGATGCGGCGCCCGAGGCGAAGGCGCCGCTGGGTGCCGGCGAGCGGACCGAGGATCGCGCGACGCGCTAGGCGCGTCTGTTCTCGAAGCAGATTGCTTCATAAGGTGGCGGTGCCGTTTACGGCGCCGCCATCGCTCTTTTTTATATACGCATAACCTACAAATAGCAGCGCATATGCGAGTGCGAGCCAGAGTGCATTGAATGCTGGCAGCGTGAGCGTTGCAAACGGAAGCGCGGCGAAGAATTTCGCGACTATGATGATGTACCCCAGAAGCGCATACGCGGGCGCGGCGAGCGGCACCGCAAAGCTGCCGGCAGGAATGCCGAAGATCGCTGCGACGAACGAAAGGACATTGCATAGGGTACGGCAACGAGCGCGAAGAGATTTGCGGGCAGCGCATAAATAGAGAGTGTGCCGTTTTGATAGAGAAGGAGCGGCAAGACCATGAGCTGCGTGCCGCAAGTGGAAGAAATAATCTCCCGCATGCCGAATTTCTCCGGTACGCGCGCGAACCAGCGCGCGAAGATCGGCGTAAAAAGCACAAGCCCGAGCGTCGCGAGCGCGGAGAGCTGAAAGCCGGGATCGAATGCGAGTATCCACGGATTCCATGCGACCATGCTGGCACTGACGACGCCTAAGATGCGTTCCGCAAAATATTGCCGGTGCGTCACGCGCGCGAATATCGCGATCATCGACATCGCGCCGGCGCGCACCGCGCTCGCCGCACCGCCTGCCATGAGAATAAAGAACACGACGACCGCGCCCGCGATGCCGAAGCGGACCGATTGGGCGAACATTTTAAAGAGTGTCGAGATCGCGTTGATGACGACCGTGATGTTGTAGCCGGAGAGAACGAGCATATGCACGAGCGACACGTTTTGGAACGTAGTCGTGAGTTCGCCCCCGACCGATCGCTTGTCGCCGACGGTGATCCCGCCAGCGAGCCCCGCTTCGGGCTCGGGAAGTACCGCGCCGAGCCCATCGAGATACAGCCGCTTCACGCGGATCGCTGTGGCCTTGATCGGATTGCCGCGATTCTCTCGACTCTCTTTTATTTGCGCGTATGACACAAGGTACAAGATGCCATCCTTCGCAAGGTAATTGGGATAATCGAATTGTCTTCCCTCGACCGTATCGAACGCTTCAGGCAAGCCGAGCTTGCCTTTGACCGTGACGAGATCGCCGTATCGCGTCTCGGTATGCAACGGCGCGATCGCGATCACGCGCGCGGCGACAGGAACCGTGCTGCTGCCGCTCTGGAGCGAGCGCGCATCGATCGTGAGGCGCACGCTCGTTTCACGGGCATCCGGCTCTTCACTTACGACGCCCTGTATCGTTACGGTCTTATCGATCTGCGCCGTGAGATGCGGATCACCGACGCGCGACGCGGTCTGCATGCGCATCGAGCCGAGCGAAAATGAAACGAGTGCGACAGCAACGACAATGAATGCATCGCGTTTCATCGGCTCACTCCATGCAAAAAACGTCGCGACCGCGGCGAGCACACCAAGAAACGCCAAAAAAGCGGGCGGCAGGAACACGAAAGAGGAGAGAAGCACGCCCGCGAGAAACGAGAAGATCACGCTCCAGAGAATTTTCACGGGCATTGTCCGAAATCGTATCAAAAGAAAACCGCCTCCGAGCCGAAGCCCGGAGGGGTCGATGATTGCCGCGATGGCGCGCTGTCGCTAGGCCACGACTTCCACGCGCTTCTGCTCGGTTTCCTCTTCTTTCGTCCGCGGTGCGGCCGGCAGCTGCAGGACGCGTGCGCGCTGGCCCTGCAGGAGGCGCGTCAGCAGAATGATCGTGCCGTCGGGGAATTCCAGTGCGTCATGATGGACGTACCGATTCTGCGTATCGATCTGGCGGAAACGAGCCGTCGTCTGCGGATGACGAACGATGGCGGAGCCAAGGTGGTTCTCGTGTTCCACTTCACGGTCGAACGCGATCTCGGTACCCGGAAGCAGGCAGACTGCGGTGTTGAGATCGCCCGTGGCGGCGAAGCCGCGAGAGATCGTTCCTTGGAAGCCGGTCGAGACGAGTTGGTCGCCGACCTGTGCGGCGCGTGACTGCACATTCATCAGACTGTAATCGCACATATTGCCTCGCATCTCTTTCTTGGGGGTTGCACTGTCGCGTGGCCCGCAGGCCACAAAGTGCCCGCTAGCGATGTAAACGAGCACTCCTACAGACAACGCTACGCTCCTTTGCTGAATATGCAATGAGCTAGAGGTGTTCATCGAGCGCTTCGTTGACGAGCGCATCTGCCTCGGCGTTTTCCGCGCGAGGCACATACATGAATGAATGCTGCGGGAAATCCATGAGCAATTCTTTTACTTTGGCTACTTGAGGCTTCAAGGTCGGCTCTTTTATTTTCCACTTGCCCGAAACCTGCTCGACGACGAGCATGCTGTCCATCCGGATCTCGATCTCGCGACCGGCGTAGCCTTCTTTTTTCAAATGCGCGAGCGCGAGCGCGACGGCCTCGTACTCGGCCCAATTGTTCGTCTGCTTGTCGCCGAGATACTGCTTGAGGGTGAAGAGCCTCTCGCTGTTCTCTTTCACAACGACGCCTGCCGCGGCTGGGCCTGGATTGCCACGCGCGCCGCCGTCGGTATTCACGATGAGTTTTGCCATCGCAAAACTATACACTATCTGTCTTTACGTGATCGGCGCGGGAGCTGCGACCGGAGTCGGCGTTTGCATCGGCGCAGCGCCCGAGAGCATGCGGTAGAGATGTGTGAGCGCGAGCGAGATCACGGGTGCGGCGACGAAGATGCCAACGAAGAGACAAATGAATCCGAGGATCGCGATCAGGATTCCTACGACGAGAAAGCCCACGATCTTCCAGCGATTGCCCTTGGTAATGCGCATGCTCTCTTTGAGCGCGTTGATCGGGCCCGTGCCGCGGTCGATCACCGTATAGGGGCCGAAGATAAGCATTGAGGAAACGTAGAGCGCGAGTACGATGCCGATGAGCGCGAGGATGAATGCAACGATGCCGATAACGCCGCTCGCGCCGCTTGCGCCGCCCGCATTTCCGCCTTCCGAGAAACCGATCGCGGTAAAGATGCTCACGATGCCGAGGAATATTGCGATGATGAACGGGATCATCGCAATGATCATGGCGATGCCGTAGAGGAGGATCGCGCCGAGGTAGCGCCAAAAGCCCTGCGGATGCCAGAGATCGGCGACCTGCGCGCTCTCCGTATTGTCGTGTGCTTTGAGATACAGTGCGACCGTACCCATGCCGATGAGCGTGCTCGTCGCAAGATTGATGATGTTGCCGAGGAGCGCCATCACGCCGCCGTTCGCGGCGATCGCATTTATGATCTTGCCGATCAGGAAGTTGATAACGATGATAAGCACCGTGACGCCGATGAAGAACCAGGGGCGCTTTTTAAATGTCTCCCACCCGAAGGAGAACATTGACCCGATGGAAAAAGTGTTCATACCGCCACGCTAGCATGTCCTCATGAAAATGCTACGGGCCGCTGTGTTTTATGCCGGCAGGACATCCACGATCCGGAGCGCGAGCGATCCGCGGTACGAATCGCGCTCAAGAGTGGCAAGAAGCGATGCCGCCTCGCCGGCTTTAGGAAGAAATGCGAGGTCATCGGCTGAACGATAGAAATCGTATGCACGGACCTTCATCCCGGATTCGCGGCAAGTGAAATTGATCTCGAGATGATTCTGTTCTTTGCCGAAACGCTGCACGGAGAGAGCGGCGGCATTCCGCACGAGAAAGACCGGCTTCGGATTCCCCGCACCGAAGGGCGCGAGCTTTGCGAGATCGTTATAGAGCGGCCAGGACACTTCGCGGACAGTGATGAGTGCATCATGCGCCGATTTGATCGCGCGTTCCGCTTGTGCGACCTCGGCCGCCGCACGGGAGAGCGTTTCGTGTAGATCGTGCACCCGCTCGGAGACGAGCGTAAATCCTCCCGATGCCGCATGACCGCCGTATTCTTCGAACGCATCGGCGGCGCCTGAAAAAAGCTCGACGACGGATACCGAGCCGTCGGAACGACACGAGCCTTTGATGCGGCCGCTCGCGTCGCGTCCCCACAGACAGGCGACGCCGCCGCGCATGCCCACGATCGAATTGGCGGCGAGCCCCAGGAGCGCGGGCTTCCACTCGGGGTTCCCGAGCGCGATCACCGATTCATCGTCGCGGAAACGTTCTTTCACATGCTTTTTTGCTTCGCGCACGATGCCGGCGACGACCCCTTTGCGCGCCGAATTCAGATGCTCAAGTTCGTCGGCCAATTTCTCCGCTTCCATTCGATCGCTTGTCGAAAGGAGGCAGAACGCCGTCATCGGCTCGTCCATGCGCGAAGCAGCGTTGATGCGCGGCGCGATCGAAAAGCCGATCTCTTCTTCCGTGATCTCCGCTTTGCGTAGGCGCAATTTCGCGCAGAGCGCGGTGAGTCCCACACGCGGCGTGCGGCGCAGCACCGTGAGACCCCAGTGCGCAAGCGTGCGATTCTCTCCGATGAGCGGGACCATATCCGCGACGGTCGCGATGGCGACGAGATCAAGGAGCCACTTCTCCCATCCTTCGGCGACCGCACAAAAACGATCGATGCCGCGCTCCCGGCCGCGCGTAAGCAGCGCCTGAACGAATTTAAAGGCGACGCCGGTCCCCGAAAGATGCGGGAAGGGATATGCGCCGAGTTTCGGATTGAGTATCGCGACCGCATCGGGGAGCGTGCCGGTTACCTCGTGGTGGTCCGTAACGATAACATCGACACCGAGTGCTTTTGCGGCGGCGATGGCTTCGATCGCATTCGTGCCCACGTCGACGGTAATGACGAGCGTTGCACCGCGCTTCGCGAGTTCGCGCAGCGCATCCGCATGCAACCCGTATCCTTCCCGATCGCGATGCGGAATATACACCTCAAGATTCGCATATTTAATTTTCGCAAAGAAATCGTGCAACAGTGCGGCTCCCGGGATGCCGTCGCAATCGAAATCGGCATAGATACCGATCTTCTCCCCCGTTTCGATCGCCCCCAGCGTTCGATCGATCGCGCGTTCAATGCCTTCCATGAGAAACGGCGAGTGGAGCGAGCCGTAATCGGGCTGCAAAAAAGCACGCACCTCATCCTCGCTCACGATCCCGCGCTTTTCGAGGAGCGATTTCACCAGATCGGAGAGCGGCATTACGGCGATTTTACCACTTCCGCTTTGCCATGGCGGGATTAGACCACGTTCCGCGCTTTGTTTATACTCGCTGCATGGACTGCATCTTCTGCAAGATCGTCGCAGGCGAGCTACCCTCGCACAAAGTCTATGAAAATGAGCGCGTCCTCGCCTTTCTCGACATCCATCCCGTGCATCCGGGACATACGCTCGTCATACCGAAGGTACACGCGCGCAATCTGTTAGAAATAGCTGCGGAAGATTGGGCGGCGGTCGCAGAAGCCGCGCGCATGCTCGCGATCGCGGTCGAAAAAGCGACCGATGCCGACGGCATGAACATCATGATGAATAACCGTGCGCATGCGGGGCAGGTCGTCGATCACGCGCATGTGCATGTGATCCCGCGCTTCAAGGGCGACGGGCTGCGGCAATGGTCGCCGCGCTCGTATAAAGAGAACGAGGCAGCGGAGATCGAGGCGAAGATCCGCGAAGCGCTGTAGTTATCCGAGCGCCTGTATCGCCGGGAGGGTTCCCGCGAGGAGGAATTCAAGCATCGCGCCGCCGCCGGTCGAGAGAAACGCGCCCGGCTCTTTCGTAAGTCTCGTGCCTTCGATCGCCGCGATCGTGTCTCCCCCGCCGATCACCACCTGCGCGCCGCCGCGCGCCGCTTCCGCGATCAATTCCGCGAGCGCTTTTGTATACGAATCGTAACCGTCCTCGTAGAGGCCAGTCGGACCGTTCCAAATGATGAATTTCGCCGCGCTGATAAGCGGTGCGAGCAAATGGACCGTGTCGGGACCGATATCGACGATCTTGTCATCGCTTTCCACCTCGTGTGGTTTTTTCACGCGCGCTTGTTTCTCGGTGTTTTCCACCGTGACGTCATTCGGTGCGACGAAACGAGGATTGCCGTACACGCTCGGCTCGGGGAGCTGGGCGGAGATGAGCGAACGCCCGACCGGCAAGCCCTGCGCTTTAAAGACGTCGTTCGCGAGCGCCCCGGTGACGAATGCATGATCGTACCGCTCGAGAAACAGCTTGATGACCGGTACTTTGGTCTCGAATTTTGCGCCGCCGATCATCGCGAGCGCCGGATGCTGCGGATGGAGCGCCTGATCGAGATGCGTGATCTCATCGCGCAGGAGCATGCCGCCGTATGCGGGCACGAGCTTCGGCAAAAGGGTCATCGAGGCGTGATCACGATGCGAATTCGAGAACGCGTCGTTCACATAGATCTCGCCGAGCGCCGCAAGATTCTTCGCGAAGGTCTCGTCTTTCGCTTTCTCGAGATCATAGTGCTGTCGCAAGTTCTCAAGAAGGAGAATATCGCCCGGCTGCATCGCGGCGATCGCGCTCTTCGCGGGTTCGCCGAATATATCCGGGACGTAGGAAACATTGAGAAAATGCGAGAGCGCTTCAGCGACCGGCGCGTTGGTCGATGAGGGATCGCGTCCGATGTGCGAAAGAATGATCACGCGCGCGCCGCACTCTTTGAGGTACTGCAGCGTAGGACACGCCTTTTCGACGCGGAAAAGATCCGCGACCTTGCCCGCATTATCGAGCGAAAGATCGAGGCCTGCGCGTACGAGGACCCGCTTTCCGTGCAGCTCTTCTTTCGAAATTTCGTCGATGTATTTCATGCATCTGCGATCGCACTGATAAGCAACCCGAATTTGCGCGCGTCGCTCGAGGCGCGCCCGACCAAAAGACCGTCGACATCGCCCGTCTGCAGCATTTCGACCGCATTCGTTTCGTCGATCGAGCCGCCGTAGAGAATTTTCACGCCGAGTCCTTCCTGCCCGTGCGTCGCGACGATCGATTTGCGAATGAAAATCGCCATCTCGTGCATGTCACGGCCGTTCATCGGCTTCGTCGCGCCGATCGCCCAAACAGGCTCGTACGCGACCACGACCTTAGTGATCTTCTGCGCCGGCACATCGGAGAGCGCGATGCGAAGCTGTTCTTTGACATGCGTGAAGTGGCTGCCGCCCTCGTCGCGCGAGGTCTCGCCGATGCACAAAACCGGCGTCATACGAAGATCGAGCGCGCCGATCACTTTTTTTCGCGCATCCTCGTTGGTCTCCCCCGCAGCGCGGCGCTCCGCGTGCGCGACCAGGGCATAATCGGCATTCGAGTCGTACGCCTGCTCGAGCGATATCTCGCCCGTGAAGGCGCCGCCCTTTTCGGCATTTGCGCTCTGCACGGCGAACGCGATGCGCTTTCCTTTATAGCCCTTCGAAAGTTCACGCAGAAAAATCGCAGGCGGCGCGACGATGAGCGAAATGCTCCGAGTTTTTTCAAGATGCTTTTTCGTCGCGTCGAAGAGCGCTTTTGCTTCGGCATACGTCGCGGGGTTCATCTTCCAATTCGCGACGATGAGTGATTTCATCCCGCGATTGTATCATCTTCAGCGAGCGTGTCTGACATTGCGGAATCCCCGCAGCCGATGAGGCGAGGATTGAGGCGTTTTCAGCAGAAAACGCCGGTTTCCGCAATCTCTGACACCGAGCCCTTACTGTTCGCGCCACAACACAAAACGGTAATCGGTGGAAGCCGCCGGCGTAAAGGGCGGCGGCGCGGTCGCCTGTAATTCGTCATAGGCGTCGACGCGGCTCTGGTAGCCGGAAATAGTCGTGCCGCCGCCGTTCGACCAGCTCGTGCCGGTGCGAAGATTCGAGACCACGGTGCCGACCGTAGTGAGCTGCGTCTGCACGATGTACGACGACCAGCTCGACGGCGCAGCAAATGATCCGTAGCTGGAGTCTGTCGTATAGAAGTTGCGGCCGTAGTGTCCGCCCTGCGCGACGAATATCCCGTGGATCGTCATCGTGTCCGGCGAGTTCAGCGGAATGAGCACACTGTCCTCCGCGATCGCAGTGAGTCCCGTCGTGCCGTCGTTGGTCGCGTACAAAATATTATTGTCGAGGTAGATCGTCGGCGAGGTCGTCGTATCGCTCGGCGTCGCCGCGACGACCGTGACCTTGCCTTTGACGGTGCCGTCGAGCCACACGCGATCTTCGACGAAAATGAGGCCGCACGATGACGGGATCGCGTAGGTACCGACCAGGGTCTCGCTCGAGATGATGCTGTATTCGTTCTGGACCCATCCGTATTGGTTGGAGTAGGCGGGTACCGCGGTCGTCGCGGTCACGCGCTTCACGGTGACCGTCCCGTCCGCATTGAAGATGAGGTGATAGCCGCGGCTATTGACCGAGCCGGAGGCTGCGGCGAAGTAGAGGCCGCCGTTATTGCGCGCATAATTTTTGAGATTCGTGAAATTCGCGCTGATCGCGCCGAAGTCGATCGACGAGACCGGATATTGCCAGAGCGCGGTGCCGCTTCCGGAACCCGTCACCCCCGGCGCGTTGTTCTGCGTCGGCGAACAGCCGTAGTTCGAATCGCACACCCAGGTCGAGACCGCGCTCATGACGTCGGAGTTGTTGCTGCCATCCATGCGAATGCCGCCGTTCGAGAAATACGGCCCCGTGATCGTGCGATCGGAGCCGGCCCACACGCTCGAATTCAAGAGGTATGAATACGCAGCGACAGACTGCTGCATATAGCGCGCGGTGAGCGTGCGCGTGAAGGCGGGATTTTGATTGGAGGTGCCTTTTGAGGTGATATCGATCCATTGGATCTGTCCGCACTGCAGGGTCCCCGAGACGGAGAGCGATGCGCTCCCCATTGTGCTCCCTTCCGGGTCGTTCACGGTG
>JAFAPB010000031.1 GCA_019247335.1 Candidatus Kaiserbacteria bacterium | reverse complement strand
AAGTTCTTTGAAGTACTCCACGAATGATTGAAAGTGCTGCTGCGCGAGAATTTCCGTCGGCGCCATGTACGCGACTTGTAAGGTGCCGCTTTGCCGCCCCGGCGGGCGCGAGGTCACGACCGCGTATGCCGTTGCCGCCGCGACGAGTGTCTTGCCCGCGCCGACATCGCCCTCCAAAAGGCGGGCCATTGGATGCCCCGCCTCAAAATCCGCGAGGATTTCCGAGATCGCACGCTTTTGCGCGCCGGTCGGCGGGTAGGGAAGCGCTTCCAAAAATCGCTCTGCGGCCGTCTGCGCTTCCGGTATCGGAAACGACGGCTCCGCGTCGTTCGCCGCGCGCTCGAGCGCACGCGCGACCTGCAGCGCGAAAATCTCCTCGAATGAAAAGCGTTTCCGCGCCGCCTCCGCGTGCGACTCCTTTTCCGGCTGATGGATATGGATGAGCGCCGTTTTGATATCCGGTAGATGATAGCGAATGCGAATGTCCGCGGGGATCGGATCCTCGAGCTGATCGAGCGTGCCTTCCTCGAAGATACGCTTCAGCGCATGGTAGAACCACTGCGAGGAGATGCCGCGCGTCTCCGGATAGACGGGAAATATCCCGGGCGGCGCGCCCTCGCCCTCGAAAAGTCCTTCAGCGACGGTCCCGGGCGGGACCAGCTCAAGTTTGGGATTCGCGAGATACGGCTTATCCGCCGTACCCGAAACGCTTCCCGTCACTTTCACGGTGCTTCCTTCAGGATAGTACGAGGCGATGTACGGCTGGTTGAACCACATCACCTGCACGGCGCCGGAAGCATCGCGAAAGGTCCCGGTCGTCGCGGTGCGCTTGCTCTTCCAGAGCTTTTTTGCTTTCAATTTCGTTATCTCGCCGATGAGTGTCACCTGTGAGCCGGGCATAAGCTCGTGGACCCGCACCGACGCGCCAGCGCGCTCGTACCGCGAGGGGAAATGATAGAGCAGATCGCGCACCGTGAGGATGCCGAGGCGTTTCAAAGCGGCGGCATGCTGCTCGGAGAGACGAAAGTGATCCTTCAGCGGATCATCGGGGCACATGCTCGCGATTGTAGCCGAAAGGTTATGCACAGTCATGCCGCGCTCGACTTGCACGGGGGACGAGCATCAGTACTATGGTGCCAGTTACACGTTAGGTAAGAATCACATCAGTATGATGACGGATGATGAGCATAAGCGCGACGATGAGGAGACAGAGCTCTCCGAGCATGCGCTAGGCGAGACTTTTGATGAAGAAGTTGATGACGACGAAGAAGAAGAGACGCCGGGCGGCCTCGACGAATTCGGCGGGGGCGACGGTGAAGAGAAACAGTGGGAATAAGTGAAGCCGCCGGAGGGCGGCTTCACTTGTTATGCACGAATTCCGTGCGATACTTGCCTCATGAAGTTCGTGCTTCGCTACCTCGGGACCGTCGCGGCGATATTGCTCACCGTCTATATCGTGCCGGGGATTACGATCACGGGCGGGTGGCTCACCATATTCCTCGCGGCACTCGTCTGGTCCGTGATATCGCTCGTCGTGAAGCCGATCCTGACCATCCTCACGCTCCCGATCACCATCATCACGTTTGGCCTGTTTTCTTTCATACTAAACGCGCTCCTCTTCTGGGGGATGACGCTCATCGTGCCGGGATTTTCCATCGCCGGTTTTTGGACCGCGCTTTTGGGCGCGCTCGTGCTTTCGATATTGAGCTGGCTGATACACAAGGTGTTGTAACAGCATGAGAGGGGGCACACAGGTCCCCCTCTGCACGAACGGAGTCGGTTAGAACAGATGCGACATCGATGCCGCGATCGTTTTCACGTACTGATCAGTCGCGGGCATTGCCCACGCGATCCAGGGCCATTCGAGCACGACGAAGAGCGTGAGCGCGAACGGCAGAGCGACGAAAAGCGGCGTCGAAGACGCGTTGCCGGCTGGTTCTTCTGTTGACCGGGCCATTACCGTTACCTTCCTTTTTTGGTCGCAGCCTCTACGGATCACAGCTGCGATCGATTTCGACTGATTCGATTATAGTTCCGGAAAACGGTCAAAAAAGCGCTCAAAACCTCGCAAAACAGGGGATAACTTTCGTGCTACACTCGAAAACATCATGCACGAGCGCATCGCGAGCCCTGCATTTTTTATCGGCAAAGGCGACGAGACGCTCATTTCCTTCGGCTCGGGACAGCCGGATCTGCCGCCGCCGCCCGCGGCATACAAAGTGCTGGAGCATTTCAAGTCATTCAAATACGGCCTCGTGCAGGGCGAGGAGAGTTTGCGCAGCGCGATCGCGAAGGAGTACCCGTTTGCCGAACCGGAGGATTTCGTGATCACGAACGGCGCCTCCGAGGCGATCGATCTTGCGATGCGGGCGATCGCGCAGGATGCGCCCGGATCGAAGGTGCTCCTCCCGCGACCCTACTACTATTCGTATCCGCACAATGTCTCGCTCGCATGGATGATCCCGGTCTACACCGATCTCGAGAATGGCAAACTCTCGTTCGAGCGATTCGTGCGCGACGTCGAAGGTTGCCGTGCGATGCTCATCAACTCTCCTTCGAATCCCACCGGCACGGTGCAGGACATCGAGGTCCTCAAAAAGATCGAAAGTTACTGCGAAGAGCGCGGCATCTATATCGTTTCCGACGAGGTCTACAAGGACCTCATTTATGTGCGAGAGAATTACCTGCTCCACGGTAAGCGGGTGATCACCATCAATTCGTTTTCCAAGACCTATGCGATGTGCGGGTTGCGCGTTGGCTACCTCTATACCAAAGATCGCGAGGTGATCGAGCGCGCCGTCGAAATGAAGTCGCACACATCAATGAACACCTCGCTCGTCGGTCAAGCAATGGCGCTCGCCGCGATGGGTGAGCGTGATGCGTATGTGGCGAGCCACGCGAAGATCTGGCGCGAACGGCGCGACCTAATGTACCGCGGCATGCTCGATCTTGGTCTCGATCTCTGGGAGCCTGAAGGCGCGTTCTACGTACTGCCGAAATTCAAGAATCCCGAGCGCTCAATGCACGATCTCTACTACAACTACAAAATCATTACGTACAACGGCGAGTGGTTCGGCGCGCCGGATCGGCTGCGCTTCAGCTACGCGCTCGATACGGACAAGATCCATGAGGGTTTGCGGCGCGTGAAGGAATTTCTCGGCAAAGAGTACGCCACATACTGAATTGCTATAGTGTCTCCATGGATGTCTGCGCTCCCTTTAGCGGCAAACAAATAACGATACTCGGTCTCGGCCTTCTCGGCCGTGGCGTGGGCGACGCCGAATTCCTCGCCTCATGCGGCGCGAAGGTGACCGTGAGCGATATGAAGACGGCGGAGGAGCTCGCGCCGTCGGTCGAACGTCTCAAGAAATTTCCCGATATCGTCTTCCATCTTGGCGAGCAGCCAATCGAAGATTTCACCGATACCGATCTCGTGATCAAAGCGGCGGGAATTCCGCTCGACTCGCCCCATATCGCTGCGGCGCGCGCGGCGGGCGTCCGCGTCGCCATGTCGACTGCGCTGTTCGCGAAAGCGGCGGTGGAGATCGGCACGATCATGGTCGGGATCACGGGCACCCGCGGAAAAACGACCGTGACCCGCATGATCTATCACGCGCTCGTCCGCGCCGGGCTGCCGGCGCACCTCGGCGGCAATATCCGCGGCGTCTCGACGCTCGCGATGCTGCCGAGCCTAAAAAAGGGCGACATTATCGTTTTCGAACTTGATTCATGGCAGCTGCAGGGGTTCGGCGACGAGCATATCAGTCCGCGCGTGGCGGTATTCACGAATCTGCTTTCAGACCACATGAATTACTACGGCGGGGATATGGACCGGTACTTTGCCGATAAAGCGAATATATTCCGGAACCAAAAAATGGGGGATACGCTCATCGCCGGCACGTCGATCATCGAACGGATCCGCAAAACGAATCCGCCGGTTATGCCGCAAACGCCGGCACCGCTCCCGGCCGATTGGCAGCTTCTCCTTGAGGGCGAACATAATCGCGAGAACGCATCCTTTGCTGCGGCGGCGCTGCGCGCGCTCGGCGTGAGCGAGGACGATATCAAAGCGGGGCTTGAGTCATTCGAGGCCGTCGAGGGTCGCTTGCAGCTCGCGCGCGAAGTCGGCGGCGTGAAGATCTATAACGACAATAACGCGACGACGCCGGAGGCGACCATCGTCGCGCTCAAGACCCTGCAAGGTAAACGTCCGCTCACGCTCATCGTCGGCGGCACCGATAAGGATGTCGCGCTCGAGGATCTCGCGCGCGCCATCAATGAAACCGTTGACTCGCTCGTCCTCTTCGCCGGGACTGGCACGGAACGCCTGAAGTCGCTGTTGCAAAAAACATATCGCGAACGCGATTCGCTCGCGGGCGTACTTGAAGAGGCACGGAAGG
>JAFAPB010000022.1 GCA_019247335.1 Candidatus Kaiserbacteria bacterium | reverse complement strand
CGATCTCGCACTCGCCGAAGACTGTGCTCGACAAGTTTTGCCCACGGCTCGGATTCGATAAGGTCTACGGGCTTTTGTATGAGATCGACGCGGATGAGCGCTTCACCGGCAAAGTGATCGGCGATGAGAAGACCGTGATGGATAAGGCGTATATCATCCGCCGTGCGATCGACAAAGAAGGCCTCATGCTCACGCGCTCGATTGGCGTCGGCGATACCGAGTCGGACATTGCGTTTCTTGAGATCGTCGCTCAGCCGATCTGTTTCAATCCCAACAAAAAACTGTATACGCATGCCAAAAAAGAAAAGTGGAAAGTCGTCGTCGAACGCAAGGATGTCATCTATGACATCCAGTAAAAAAATCGAGGCATTCCGTACCGAAGTGCTTTCGTACTGGCGGGAGTATGGACGCCATTCGCTCCCATGGCGAAAGACGGTCGATCCGTACAAAATTCTCGTCTCTGAAGTGATGCTGCAGCAGACGCAGGTGCCGCGCGTTGTCGAAAAATATAAATCATTTATCAAGAAATTCCCGACGGTCCACGCTCTCGCGAAAGCGCCCCTGTCGGAAGTTTTGAAAGAATGGAGCGGTCTCGGATACAATCGTCGCGCGAAATACCTGCACGATGCGGCGAAAGCAATCGTCACGGAGTACGGGGGCAATACAGACGAAGCGCTGAAGCACGCGCTCCCGGGTGTCGGCCCATACACGCGCGCAGCGGTGCGTGTCTTTGCCTTCAACGAGCCGCATACGATGATCGAAACGAATATCCGTACGGTCTATATTCACTATTTTTACGGAGGACGGTCGTCCGTATCGGATAAAGAGCTGATACCGCTTATCGAGAAAGCCGCAGAAGCGCAGGATCCGCGCACCTGGCATTGGGCCCTCATGGACTACGGCGTCTATTTAAAGAAGTTGCACAAGAATCCGTCACGCCGAAGTGCGCATTATACGAAGCAATCGAAGTTTGAAGGCTCGCTCCGCCAAGTCCGCGGCGCTATTCTCCGAGAACTCGCTTCGGGCGCGCTCACGGAATCAGCAATTATGAAGAAATTATCAAGATGTCATCTTGATACGGCGCTTGGGGCAAGGGCGCTCGGTGGACTCGAGCGCCACGGGCTAATCGAAAAGGCTAAGGGGAAATGGCGAATCCAATAAGTTATTCCGATTTCTGACCTTGTTCTTCGTTCCGTTTCCGCCAGCGCTCTCCAAGGTTGTTAAGCATCGGAATAACTTGTTCTTGATAAACCTTATTACGGGCTCGGCGCTCTATTTCATCAGTTTCTTGGTTGCCCATCCACCTACGAAAAAGCTCTTCTGCTGTCGGTTGTCTATCAGGTATTACTTGTTCAACCGGTTTTTGTTCTGCCACCTCGGCGTTTCTTGATTGCGCGGCGACGGGATCGGCTGCCAGCAACGCTAGCAATGCGAGCCCGGGAGCTGAGAGCTTGGAAGTATCTATCTTTTCAAAGTTAGTAGCCTGCTTTGGCTTATATGAATCTATGTTCATATAGCCAAGCCTAGCAGGCGCCGATTTGCTGTCAAACTATATACTGACAATAACAGGAATGACTATCGGACGCTTCATTGTTTTCTGCAAAAGGAAGCGAGCGACGGATTCGGCGAGGTCGTCGCGGGCGTTGTCGAGATCGGCCGAGCGGGGATTGCGCATCGATGTCTCAACGGACTTGCGAATGATGAGGCGCGTCTGATCCATGAGATCTTTGTTGTCGCGCAGATACACGAAGCCACGGGAGATGATGTCGGGCGATTTGTGCAGTTTGCCCGTGCGGCGATCCACCGTCGCGACGACGACGCAGAAGCCTTCCTGACCGAGCGCTTTTCTGTCGCGCATTAAGACGTCGGAGAGTTCCGAGACCGTCTGGCCTTCGACGACGCGCAATTCCGCAGGCGCTTTCACCGGATGCTTTACGATCTTCTCGCCCTTCACGATCTCGATCACGGACGAGTTGTCCGGGATCATGATGTTGTCGGGCTGGACGCCTTTTTCTACCGCAAGGTCGGCATGGACGCGCAACATATAGTGGTAACCGTGCACCGGGATGAAGAATTTCGGACGGATCTGCGTATGGATCCATGCCGCTTCCTCGCGGTTGCCGTGGCCGGAGGCATGTACGTCGCTCGCGTGATACGTGATGATATGCGCGCCCTGGCGCGAGAGATTGTCTTTCAGTTTCTGCACCGCGCGCTCGTTGCCGGGAATCACGGACGATGAGAGAACGACGGTATCGGTCGGCTGGAGACGGATGTATTTGTGCGTCTTGTTGCCGATGCGCGCGAGCGATGCGAATTCGTCGCCCTGCGCGCCCGTCGCGAGAATGAGCACTTTCTCCGGCGGGTACTGATTCATGTTCTCCACCGCCACGACGGTGTCGTCTTTGTATTTGATGAGGCCGAGCTCGCGCGCGATCTCGATATTCGTGCGCATCGAGCGGCCGTCGATCACGACCTTCTTACCGTACTGCTCGGCGAATCCGACGACGCGGATCAAGCGCTCGAGGTGCGAGGCGAACATTGCGATGATGAGGCGGCCCTTTGAATCCTTGATGATGCTCTCGAGCGTGCGATACACGTTGGATTCCGGAATTGAGAAGCCCGGCTGCCAGACGTTGGTCGAGTCCATCAAAAGGCACAGCACTTTGCGGTCTTTGAAGATGCCGAACTCACGCTTTTCCTCATCCGACGGATCGCCGTTCTCGTGGTTGAGCTTGATATCGCCGGTGAAAACGACATCGCCGTACGGCGTTTCGATGATGATGCCCATCGAATCAGGCACCGTGTGCGTGACGCCGAAAAAGCGGATCGTCGCCTGGCCCAGCTTGATGACTTCGTCTTTTTCGACTTCGCGGATCTGCACGGGCTGGCCGGCGAATTCCTCCTGCCGCTTCTGGATCATCTTGCCGGTCAAGCGCCGCGTATAGATCGTCGGATTGCCGATTCGGTCGATGATGTAGGGAATGCCGCCGATGTGGTCGAGGTGGCCGTGCGAGATGAGGAGCCCCCTGATCTTATCGCGGCGCTCTTCGAGGTAGCCGGTGTTCGGCAGAATGTAGTCAATGCCCGGCGTATCTTCCTCGGAGAAGGCGAAGCCCGCATCGAGCACGAAAATGTCGTCGCGGAATTCGATCGCGGTCATGTTGCGGCCGATCTCTTCGACGCCGCCGAGCGGGATAATGCGCACGGTATCTTCCGGCGGCGGCGCGATCACGCCCGCAGGGCGGGCGCTCCGCGTCGGCGCGTGATGCTCGACGCGCTGCTTGCCGCGCGGCGGACGCGCCGGTCGCGGCGAGCCGTAGCGCGCGCGGCGCGGTCGTCCGCCGCCGCGCTCCCGCCGCTCGGGTCGCGGCGC
>JAFAPB010000020.1 GCA_019247335.1 Candidatus Kaiserbacteria bacterium | reverse complement strand
CGTGCCGTCCTGATTCGTGCTCGTGATCGTTTTCCCGGTGATCGCCGTCACGGTACCGGCGACGCCACGCCCTTTGCCGGGGCCTCTACCGCCGAAACCGCCCGGGCCCATCTTGGGACCGACGCCGTCCATGATCTCGCTCGCCGTCACGTTCGTGCCCGAGACCGTGCCTTTGATCGCGACCGTATCGCCCACCGCGACCGCGGAGAGCGTCGAAGCGACCGGCGCGGAACTCGTCGCGCCCTTCAAGACTTTCGCATTCGACGCATCCACTGTGTAAGTAGTCGTCGAGTTGTTCTTCGGATTCGTCGCGCTGACCGTGAGCGTTGTGCCCGAGATCGCCGTGACTTTTCCGAAGACGCCGGGGCGCTGTCCGTGGCCCATCATCTGTTCGAACTTCTGCACGACTCCCGTGCCGGTGCCGTTCGATGTCTGTGCCGCCGTGACTCCTGCGAACCCGACGCCGATCGAAAGCGCGACCGCAGCGAGAGGCAGCATTGCCTTTTTAACCGTATCTGTGTTCATAATTCCAACCGAAAAACGCATTACTCCTGTAATTACCTAGGTGAGGGGCTGCAGCCCGCTCGCCCCTTAATACAGCCCTGCAGCAGCGCTTATTACCTTGCCGGAACGCAGGCAAGACTGGAGCCGGGCGGCGTGTCGCAGTGGCCCGTGATAGTACCCATCGGCGCGGAGAAACTGCAGGACGCACCCTGCGTTTTGCCCGCGCATGCGCTGATCGCTTCCGGCGGCGGTCCGCCCGCCCGCGCGCCGCCCTGCGGTGTTGGTGTCTGATTTCCTTGCCCTTGGCCGCCCCCCGGCTTCGGCTCATATGATTTGCCGCGGAAGCAGCTTACGGAATACGGGAAGTCATACGTCATCACATAGTGATACGTTGTCACTGATTTGCCATTGATCGTTATCGTGCTCGTGAGTCCGTGGCACTCATCGAGATCATCCGTCGAGAGGTATTTCCCTGCCGCCACTTTCGGTCCCGTGATCGGAAATCCGTCGAACGCCCAGCCGACCACATTCGTCTCGTCGATATTTTTGATGCACGAGGTGAGGTTGTGGTAGTGATATCCGTGATCATTGGGGTGGCCGTTGCAGGAATCCTGCTCTTCGTGAGCCGCCGCGTCGCGATACGTCGCATCGAAACCGTCATAGAGCGAGACGCCGTTCGTCATGATGCCCACCTGGCCGTAGATACAATCAGGCGTCGAGAGCATCGTCGGATTTGCAGGAAGCGAATATGATTCATTTTGCGCCGTAATCGAGCTGCGATTGCCGTCATATTGATGTGCCGGATCGTCCTGCGCGATCGGAAAGACCCCGGTCGTGCCTTCCGTCGGGAGATCGTTGCTCGTGATCTTCAGCATGGTTCCGAGCGCGTTGAATGAGTTCGATGCACTGGGCCAGGATATGTGTCCTTGCACTTGCACTTTCGTCGTCTCATCCCATGTCGTCCCGTGGATCCACGGACCATTCACCATTGCGCCCTGCCCGCCGGTCGCGACATGGCAAATGTATACATACCCCTTCTTCGGACCGGTCGTTACATATTTATAGTCGCCGAGCGGGAGTGCGGCCATGTTAACGCTGCCGGCCATTGCAAGGAGTTCCGCCTGCGTATAGACGTGGCCCGACGTCCCCGCCTTCGTCGTCGCACTGGAAACAGCCGAGGTAGCGGTTTCAGAGCTCCCATTCATAAGCGACAGGTCCGGGGCCGATGCGATATGCGGCACCAAGAACCATGCCGCGATAAGAATAACCGCGCACGCCGTGATCGCTATCCATGAGGTCCTGCTCATGGAAACAGTATATCAAGGGGGGTGCGGCTCCGCTTTAGCGGCGGCGGAAGGTGCGCGGACGGCGCGGCGCGGCGCGGCCGCGGAAGCCCCGCGGACGATCGTCACGATCGACCGGCGGCAAGGTGGATTGCGGGAGATCCTGCGGCAGTTTTGCCACCGGCAGCTGTTTTTTGATCAGGCGTTCGATCGACGCGACCTCACGGCGCTCGGACGGCATCGCGAATGATATCGCGTGTCCTGCGGCACCCGCGCGACCGGTGCGGCCGATGCGGTGCACGTAGTCCGCCGATTGCATCGGCAAGTCGTAATTGATGACGAGTTCGATATTTGAGACGTCGATCCCGCGCGCGGCGATGTCGGTCGCGACCAAGACGCGATATTTGCCGCGCTTGAATCCCTCGAGCGCCTCTTTGCGCTGATTGAGCGAGCGGTTCGAATGAATCTCCGCCGCGTTGTGTCCCACCGCGCGCAAGCGCGCCGCGATGCGCTTCGCGCTGTATTTCATGCGTGTGAAGACGAGCGTCGAGCCGTTGTATTCCTGCAGCACTTTTTCGAGCAGCGCGAGCTTCGATTGTTTCGGTACGATAAAAATTTCCTGCGTCACCCGATCCGCGGTCGTGCCTTGCGGCGCGATCTCGATCCTCGTCGGGATCTTCATATGCTTTGTCGCGATCTGCATGATCTCATTCGAAAGCGTCGCGGAAAAAAGCATCGTCTGCCGTTCCTTCGGGAGCTGCGCGAGGATCTTATTCATTTGCGGCAAAAAACCCATGTCGAGCATGCGGTCGGCCTCGTCCAAAACGAGAATGCCGACGTAATTCAAACGGATGGTTCCCTGCTCAAGATGATCGATGAGGCGCCCCGGCGTCGCGATCACGACGTGCGGATTGCGCGAGAGCGCCGTGAGTTGCGGACCCATCGCCGTGCCGCCGATCAGGACCGCCGTTTTGATGCCCAAAGGGCCGCCGATCTTGCGCAGCGTCTCATCCACCTGCAGCGCGAGCTCGCGGGTCGGCACGAGTATGAGCCCGCGCTCGTCGGAGGCGCCGAGGCGCTGGATCATCGGGATGCCGAAAGCGAGCGTCTTGCCGGTCCCGGTCTGCGCGACGCCGATCACATCTTTGCCGTCGATCGCGACCGGAATGGATTGGTGCTGGATCGGGGTCGGCGTCGTGAAATGGAGGCGCGCGAGCACATCGCGCACGCTCGGCGCGATGCCGAGATTA
>JAFAPB010000016.1 GCA_019247335.1 Candidatus Kaiserbacteria bacterium | reverse complement strand
ATATTTGCGCGAGTTCCGCGGCTTCGTGAAGCCGACGACGACCGCCTCTTGCCGCTTCGAGGTCTTGATCTTGAGCCAATCCTCGCTGCGCTTCCCGGAGAGGTAGCGGGAATCGGCGCGCTTGCCCACAACACCCTCGAGCCCCTGCTTTTGGGCGGCGGCGAAGAATTTTTTGCCGTGCGCCTCGGCGTGCTCGCTCAAGCGCACCGCGTCGTTTTTCGGCAGGATCTTTTTGAGCAATCTCTTCCGTTCGAGAAGCGGCAGATCGCGCAGATCGTCGCCGTCGAAATAGGGAAGATCGAACGCGTAAAAGACGAGCGTCGGATTCCGCTCTGCAGCGTGCTGCATCAGCTGGAAGCGGGGCTTGCCTTTTTCGTCGAGCGCGACGAGCTCGCCGTCGATGACCGCATCCTTTTTCACCTTGGCGAATGCTTTGCAGATCGCCGGATACTTTTTACTCACATCGAGGCCGTTGCGCGATATGAGCGCCGCTTTGCCGCTCGCGATCTTTACCATCAGCCGGTAGCCGTCCCATTTCACCTCGAATACCCATTTCGGATCGTCGAACGGCTCGTCGACCAGGGTCGCGAGCATCGGCTTCAAAAATTCCTCCGGTATTCCTTTCGCCATATTATTTCCTGTCGCGTGACAGTTTCTTGCGCGAGATGACGGACGCTGTTTTCTCCGTCACGTCCTCGTCCGTCGCGAATTTGTCGTCAGCCTTGATGAGGAGCCACTGGCGTCTCGCGCCGTTTTTATCCTCGCGATTCGTACGGATCAGCCCGAACTCGCCCTTGAGTTTCTTGCCGAGGAGCACGATCGACAAGTGTCCCTTGTGATACTGACGGCGCGCTTCCTTATCGGGATCGTCGGTCGGCGGATTCGGCAGATACTGACCGTTGTCCCAGACGATCACGTCGCCCGCACCATAATTGCCCTCGGGGATCTCGCCTTCGAAATCCTTATAGTCATACGGATGATCCTCGACTTCCATCGCGAGGCGTTTCACCGACGGATCGAGCGACGGGCCTTTGGGCACCGCCCAGCTTCGCAAGACGCCCTCCATCTCGAGCCGGAAATCGTAATGCAAGTGCGAGGCGTCGTGCTTCTGCACGACGAAGATGAGTCCTTTCTTGCTGCGCTTTACCTTGCCGGAAGGCTCCCGGGTCTCCTTGAAATCCCGCTTCTTTTTGTATCGCGCGAGCGACATAGGCTGATACTAGCGCCTTTTCGCGTGCACGCGCGCGCCTTTATCCGCGCTCTCTTCGAGCGAGCGCTTGAGCGCGGACATAATGTCCTCGACGTCGGTCGGCTGGATAGGGGATTTGACCGAACCTTTCTTGAGCGTGCCCTTCGCCTTTGCGTTGATCACTTTCATCAGTTCGTCGGTGTACGTATCTTTGAATTTCTTCGGGTCGAAGCGGCCGGAGAGCTCTTTGACGAGCGAGAGCGCCATCGAGAGTTCTTTCTTTGAATACTTGCCTTCCTTGGGCGCGTTCAGATCCTCATGATCGCGAATCTCATCCTGGAAGCGCAGCTGGATAAGCATGATGACATCGTCCTCGACAGTCAGGGCGCCGATCTTCTCTTTGTCGCGCAAGACGTAGTCCGCGATACCGGCCTTGCCGCTCTCTTTGAGCGCGTCGCGCAGAAGGCAATAGGCTTTCGCGGATTTCTTATCGGGCTCGAGATAGTACGGCTTATCGAAGTATTTCGGATGGATCTGCGAGAGATCGACGAACTGCACGATATCGATCGTCTCGGTCTTCCGTGCGTTCGCGCGCTTGAAATCCTCATTCTCCAATACGACATATTCTCCCTTTTCGACCTCGTACCCTTTGACGATGTCTTTGGCGTCGATCGTACGATCATCCTCGCGGCAGACTTTCTGATAGCTCACCGGGCACATGTCCTTCTTGTCGAAGAGATGGAATGAGAGCGCGCGCTCCGCGCTCCCGCTGTAGAGGCGTACAGGGATGTTGACGAGGCCGAATGAAATGGAACCGGTCCAGAGTGCGCGCATAATCGTTCGTTGATTAATAAGCTCTTCATAGTAGAAGGGGACAATGAAGTTCTCGCGAAGACATTTATCAAGTAACCGAAGACTATGGCACGCAAATACTCCAAAAGTGCGGGCAAAGACGTGAAGCGCGAAATGCATAAATACAAGCGCGGTACGCTCAAAAGCGGCAAGGGCGGAAAGGGCGGCACAGTAAAAAGCCGAAAGCAAGCGATAGCGATCGGCCTCTCCGAGGCGCGCGCAAAAGGCAAGAAGGTCCCGAAGAAGCGCTCGAGCTCACGCTCCCGCTCCAAAAAGCGCCGCTAATCGATTCACCGCCGCTTCACTGCTTCTCGTGTTAACTGCGCATTCGTGGTTCTCCCACGGACTTTACTCGTTAACGACCATTCATATGTCAGCAAAGAAACTCTTGAGCGCGACCGCGATCGCGTTCTTACTCACGGCAGGAGCTGCGGCCGCACAGACGACCGGCTCGACCACTGATACGACGGGTACTGCGAGCACGACCGTCGGCACGCCGAACACCGGCGCAGGCGGCGACGCGATGATCAACACGATCGTTCTTGCGACCTCCGCGGCGATCGCGCTCGGCGGCGCGGCTATTCTCGCGAGACGACGTACCGTCTAAACCGAGACTTGAGTAGCGGCCGAAAGGCCGCTACTTTAGGCATATAGTATTCAGTATGACTGCGCGCAGATGGATCGTCGGACTTATAACGATCGCAGCAATAGCGGTCTTCGCTGTCACGCTCGTGCATGCGCTCTGGTACGCGCCGGATAGCGAGGTGCCCGCGCCGCAGCTTGCGGTGCACGCGGCGGACGTGCCGGAAGGCCAATTGCCCGACCGGCTCGTCATTCCGAAGATCGGCATCGATGCGCATGTGAAGCATGTCGGCGTCGACGCGAAAGGCAATATGGCGACGCCGGGGAATTTCACCGATGTCGCTTGGTACAAATACGGCACGCCGCCAGGTTACAACGGTTCCGCCGTTATCGACGGCCACGTGGATAACGGCCTCGCGCTCGCCGGCGTTTTCAAGCATCTCGACGAGCTCTCGGTCGGCGACGACGTGTATATACGCACCGCATCGTCGACGACGCTGCATTTCAAAGTCGTCGAGCGCGATGAGTATGATTACAAGCAAGTCCCGCTCGACAAGCTTTTTAATCGCTCGGACGGCGCGTACCTCAATCTGATCACCTGCGGCGGCACCTTCATCCCGACCGAGAAATCGTATGACCACCGGCTCGTTATTTATACGAAGCTGGTCAGCTAGGAAGGAGGCGGTATACTGCCGGTGATGAAAAAGCGGGACCTCGAGTTTCTCTTCGAGATCGGGAGCCTCCGCAATTTCGAGCGCGCCTGGCGCCAGCATGCAGGTCTCTCCGTCGCCTCGACTCCGGAGCATACGTTTCGCGTCGCATTCCTCGCGCTTCTCATTGCGCGCGAAGAGGGGCTTCGTGGCAGCGACGAGAAGATTCTCAAGATGGCGCTTTTGCACGACGTCGCGGAGACGCGCACAGGAGATCTCGGCTACGTGCAGCGCGTGTATGTGAAAGCGGATGATCACAAAGCCGCGAGCGATATGTTCGCTGACACCTCGTTCGGCGACCTGGAAAAAATACTGCAGGAATACGAAGCGCGCTCGTCGAAAGAGGCGAAGATCGTGAAAGACGCGGACAATCTCGAATACGATCTGGAGATCCGGGAGCTCGAGGAGCAGGGCCATAAGCTGCCGAAAAAGCTCGCCGGCAACCGCCGCCTCGTGCGCGACAAAAAGTTCTATACCAAAACGGCGAAACGCCTCTGGGACGCGCTCAAGCGCGCCGATCCCGATGCCTGGCATCTGAAGGCCAACAAATGGAAAAAGCTCCCCGGTGCGGGGCGCTGACATGCTAGGATGCCGATATGCTCAATGCGCCTTTTTTCGACCC
>JAFAPB010000075.1 GCA_019247335.1 Candidatus Kaiserbacteria bacterium | reverse complement strand
AGAGCACGGTATCGGAGAGTCCCTTGCGAAGGGTGAAGACCTTCACGTTGTCATCGACGAGCTGCAGTGTGTCCATGTCCCCCGTCGCGATAATGACCTCGAGATCGCTCCGCCCGGCAAGTTTTTTAACGATGGTGCCAAGCACGTCGTCTGCCTCGTAGCCGGGATACTCGTAGACCGGAATGCCGAAAGCTTCGAATACGCGCGGCGCCTTCTCGAGCTGCACGATGAGCGCGTCTTCCACCTTCGCGCGCTTCGCTTTGTACGCCTCGAACTGCTCATGCCGCACTGTCTTGCCCGGCAGGTCGCGCGCCGCGATCACGTAATCAGGCTTCAGATCGTCGACAATTTTCAGCAGCATCAGGATAAGCCCATAGAGCGCGCCGGTCGGCTCGCCGCGGCTCGATGAAAAATCCGGCAGCGCGTGATACGCGCGATGGAGGATCGCGTGCGAATCAAGCAGGACGACGCGCATCTTTTTCTTCTCGACTTTTTTCTTGGGCTTCGCTTCAGTTTTTTTCGCCATAGGTAAATTCGCGGGTCTCTCCTTCAAGCAATGTTATCGAGACGGTTTTTGCGCCTTTGGGTACCAATCCGGGCACTTTTTCCGGCCATTCCAGCAGTATGACATTTTGGGCATCGGCGACTATCTCGTCCCAACCGAGGACCTCGAGATCTCGCGCTTTCTCCAGCCGGTACGCGTCTATATGTATCAGTCGCGTAAACGGGCCGCTTTTTGCCTCATAGATCTTCTCGATCACGAATGTGGGGCTCGCGAGAGTTTCATCGATACCGAAATATTTGGCGATCGCCTGGGTAAACGAGGTCTTCCCAGCGCCGAGTTCGCCCAAGAGGGCAACGATCGTGGCCGCCTGTCCTTTTTTGAGCGTCGCGGCAAAGCGCGCCGCCTCCGCATTGAATTCCTTTATATTGTGCGTCCGCGCCATGGCGGCAGCATAGCAAAAATGCTAGATATCCTTGAGCGCGTCCTCAAGCGACTGTCGCCCTCTGCCTTCGCGGCGCTCGCCTCCCTCGCGACCGCCTCCACCGCGGCCACCGCCCCCATCTTCATCATCGTCGTGCCGCTTGAGCCTATTGTCATCATAAAGAACATCCTCGAGCTCCTCTTTATCAATGTCCCGCTCTTTTTTCAATTCTTCCGTGAAGCGACGGAGGCGTCGGCCGCGCATACCGCGCGTGTTATCAAAATACGCCTTTCGAAGCGAGTTCCCTTCTTCCACATCATCGAGAATATCGTCGATTATTTTTTCGAATGGACGGTCATTGTTTTCGTTGTCGCGCTGTCGATCGCGACCACGCTCCCGATCGCGGCCTCGTTCGCCGCGGCTTTCTCGTCGACGCTCACTTCGCGGTTCATCAAATCGCTCGCCGTCGCGTATGCGATCATAGATCCGCTGCAAAACTTCGCGGTGCGGATAATTTTTTCCCAAGCTATGAATACGATCGATGACGCGATGAATATCTTTGTCGTTCGCGCCTTCGATAGCCTTTGCGAACGCGTATGCGGTGCCTTCTTTGGTGTGGTCCCAATTTCGCAGGAAATGATCGTACGCTTGCTCCGCATTGCGGCGGGCCTCCCGTCCCTCTGTACCTTCGCGCCGTTCCCCACCTTCCCCGCGCTCGTCTCGCTCATTCCTCTCTCGACGCCCTGACCCCTTCACGCGCTCCGGAATATCTTCCGGTCGTACGGTAGTGCGCTTCGACGCCGCGCGACGTTCGCGTCGGCGTTTCTTGTCGTATTCATCATTATTCATAGGCTGGCCCTCGGCCCGCTGTCGTTCCTCTGCTTCCCCACGCTTCGTATATATCTCGTCGATTTGCCCGTTCTCGAGCTTACGGAAATTTCCATTTTCATAGACATGCCAGCCATTCAAGAAACGGTGGCGAGCACCCTCATTGACGCGCATGACAACTGTCGGATCTTCCGGGCCGTCTTTATCTAAAACAAGCGCGCATCCCCGCAACCGCCAGAACGGCGTCGGAGCCTTGCTCTTCAAATTCGGAGCGACATGTCCGTCGGGCTCGCCGAGTATTTTTTTGACGTCTTCTTCGGTTGAACCGAGCGAGACCAATGGTGGCGCATCTTCGATCTTGTTGCCGTTTACATGAATACCTTCATTTTCAAGTGCCTGGATGTACTCGTCCCAGTCCCGTTTTGGCAAAGCTTGTCCGATCAGTTGGAACATGATTGTCGGATCCGCACCATTCTCGACGACTCTTGTATTGAAAATTTCTAGAGAAACTTTTATGCGCTCGGCTCGAGCAGCTTTTTCTTCCGCAGATTCGGTTTTTGGCGCCGGCGCGTTTTTTGGGGCGTTTTTGGGCGCCGCACTATTGCCCTTTTCAGCAAGAATTCGTTCATATTCTTCCGCGGCGGTCCTGAATGCTGGCCACTCCGCATTGCCGATGAGTCCGCGCGAAGCCATACCCAGCCTATCCTCTTTTCGCGTGTGGCCGTCGCCGATCATTTCCTGTGCCTTGGCGATCGCGCGCTGGAAGTTATCGGGCAAAGTCGCCAAATAATCATTAGCGAATACTTCTGCGCTCTTAGCGTCGGGACCTTTGGGTGCGGCTTTTGGTGCCCCGGCAGTTTTCTTTTTGGCCGCCTTTGATGCCGCTTTCGGCGCTGCTTTCGGCGCTGCTTTCTTAGCTGCGTCATCCGCATCCGGACCCGCCGAAGGCGTGCCGAGTCCCGATAAATCAAGCGCGGCAAGTGCAGCAAGTCCTTCTCGAATATCCTCATTGCCATCACTCTGGTCAACATTCGCCGGGGCGTTGGCCGGGGCGCTCGCGACAGGCTTTCCGGCATCAATATCTAAAACAACATCTTTTGGTACGTCATTGCGTTCGAGGCGCCCAGTGTTCACAAGTTCTCGATAAAATGCAGCGCGTTCGTTCGGTTCGGCCCCTTCGGCCATGTTGGCAGCCGCAGCCGAGGCAAGCATGCTACCCACCATGCCGTCGAACCCCGCGATCGCGCTCTTTACTTTGATGATGGACGCGCGACTCAGCGGCTGCAGCTGTTCCGCGCGCCTCGCTTCGTCTTGCGCTGCCGCTAATCCCTCCAGCCCCGCGAGCAGTTCAGCCTCAGTCATGGTTTCTGCAGGTTTTGCGTCGGGCTGATCAGGACGATGGAATCCGCCGACGAGATGCACCCCTTTTGCCGCCATTTCGCCTTCTATAAGACCAGTCAGCTTTTGGAATTGCACCAAGTCGGTTACCGCGACTTTTTCTGCGGCTTTTACGAGCGCTTCTGCGGCATTCGATCGGACGCGCCGCGTCGCATAATCAATGAGCGCTTCAGCGAGACCTTCGGCATCGTCCGGTTTTCCTTCTATAGGTATGGCGCGAGCAAGTTCTGCAGCCCTACGCTCGTGCGGCTCGCGCTGTTTTTTCGTAAGTTTCTCTTCCGGCTTTGCTTCAGGCTCGCCGGCGAGCGCACGCTTGAGATCCGCCAAACTTTTAACAGGCTCCTTCCCTGCTTTGGCTGGAGCTGCTTCCGCTTTAGGAGCTGCGGCGGCCGGTTCTGCTTTAGGAGTCGCCGCAGGCGCTGCAGGCGGAACTTCCGGTTCCGCAGGCGCCGGAGCTGGTCGATCGGCAGCGCGCGCCTCAGCTTTTGCGGCACCGGGTGGCGCTTCGGCAGGCGCGATCACCGCGACGATCTCACGCGGAATATCAGCTCTTTCAATTTTACGGTCTGCCAAAAGCCTAGAATAAAAGTTCTGCTTCTCCGCCGCTGTATGGAGATAGCCTTCGGCTGCTGCCGCGCATAACATCGCGCCCGGCTTTATTGCCCACTTCTCGCCAGTTGGACTCGTGGTTTGAAATCGTTCAAACGCCGCGAATGCCTTTTCCATGCGGTTCTGATCTATCCCTGCGTCCGTCGCGCTACCACCACTACCCGCTCCTTCATTCGGAGCATTGCGCTGTATGCGTTCACGATCTGCGCCAGGTCGCCAGCTTTCTCGTACCATTATGAAAGTGTAGCACCGCTCCGGAGCGGAAAGGTGCGGTACACTGGATAGATGGCGACGCAGTTCAACGAGAAAAAGCAGGACGAGCGCCTGCATGAGCTGCGCGCCCGCGAGGAGGAGCAATTGGCCCAGATCCTCTCCCAAAAGTACGGTGTCGACTACACCGACCTCACCTCCAAGGCGATCGATACCGATGCGCTGCGCCTCATCGTCGAGGAAGACGCCCGCCGCGCCGAAGTCGCGGCATTCCATAAAATCAATAAGCAGATCTGGATCGCGATGCGCGCGCCCGAGCGCCCCGAATCGCTTCAGATAATCACGAATATCGAAAAGCTCGGCTACACGGTACGCAAATTCATGGTCTCCCTCGCTTCGCTCGAGCATGCGTGGGATCGTTACCACGATATTTCATATGCGACCGAGACCGAAGCGGGCATCCTCACGCTCTCCAACGAGACCATCCAGGAAATGATCTCGAAACTGAAGACGCTCAACGACGTGAAGACCGAGATCGCCTCTCATGCCGGGTCCAAAGACACGCACCGCATCTCGCGTGTGCTTGAAGTCGTGATGGCCGGCGCGCTCTCGCTTGGCGCATCCGACGTACACATGGAGCCGGAGGAAGCGGGCGTGCGCATGCGCTACCGCTTAGACGGCGTGCTCGTTGAAGTCTTGATGTTCGACGGCCCCACGTACGCGCTCATCTCTTCGCGCTTGAAACTGCTCTCCGGCCTCAAGCTCAACGTGAAAAATGCCGCACAAGACGGACGCTTCTCGATCGTGATCGGCGGCAAAGAGATCGAAATACGCGCGAGCGTGCTCCCTGGCGCGTATGCCGAGACGATCGTGATGCGTATTCTCGATCCATCGACGATCGGTCTTCCGATGGAAGCGCTCGGCTTCGACAAATATCTCATGGATATTTTCCATCACGAGATCGCAAAGCCCAACGGCATGATTCTCAACACCGGACCGACTGGCTCCGGTAAAACGACGACGCTCTACGCATTCTTGAGCCAGGTCAACGAGCCGGGCATCAAGATCGTTACGATCGAAGACCCGATCGAATATCACCTCTCGGGCATCGTGCAGACGCAAGTATCAAAAGATTACACATTCGCGCAGGGACTGCGCTCCACCCTCCGCCAAGACCCGGACGTGATCATGGTCGGCGAGATCCGCGACGCGGAAGTGGCGTCGACGGCGGTGCACGCATCGCTCACCGGTCACCTCGTTTTCTCCACGCTCCACACCAACGACGCGGCCGGCACCTTCCCTCGCCTCATCGACATGGGCGTGAATGCCGACATTCTCGGCGCAGCCGTCACGGTCGCGATGGCGCAGCGCCTCGTCCGCCGCCTCTGTCCCAATTGCAGGCAGAGCGCGGTCATCGAAGGCGAAAATAAAAAGACGATGGAGATATTGCTCAACAAGATCCCGCACGAGGACGAGCTGCCGCAGAATCGCGACACGATGTGGCTGCCCAAAGGCTGCGAGAAGTGCGGCGGCATCGGCTACAAAGGCCGCATCGCGGTCGTCGAGGTCATTCTCATGGACCGCGAGATCGAAGAGTGCGTGCGCCACACCTCTTCCGAGCGCGACATCTGGGCCGCCGCGAAGCATCAGAACATCCGCCGCATGGCGCAGGACGGCGCCGTCAAAGTATTGCAAGGCGTCACCTCGCTCGACGAGCTCTCGCGCGTCGTCGACCTCACCGACGAGGTCATGCTCTCGACCATCGCACGCTGATGGAATACGCCTACCTCACGTTGGATCTCTTCTTTGCCGTCCTCTGGATGCTGATTTTCGTTTTTCGCGCCGACGTGCGTCGGGAACTTCTTGTCACATCGCTGATCTTGACGCTTTTTTCGATACTTGAGCCGATCATTGCACGCGACTATTTCGCGCCTGAATACGCCCTCCCGATCTTTCGCGGATTTGGATTCGAAGACGTTATGTACTGCTTCTTCCTCGGCGGACTTGCCAGCGTGATCCACGATGCGTTCTTGCGTAATCGCGGCACTGAACGGACTGCGCGTCATCTATTTATATGGGCCGCGCTGCTCGCTGCCGGGTTCGCGGCCTTTTTCATCGGCACGCTCGCATTCCATGCTAACAGTATTATGTACGGCGCAGTGCTGCTGCTTGTGCTTGGAACGCTGCATCTCATTGTGCGACCGGAACTCTGGGCGAATGCCGTGAGTTCTGCATTGCTCACCCTCGCGATCGTCTTTGTTGCGTATCGCGGTTGGCTCTTACCGCTCTACCCGAGCGTGATGCACGATTTTATACGAAGCGATTCTTACCTATTCAACATTCCCGTGCAGGAATACCTTTTCGCGCTCGCCTGGGGATTTTATTGCGGACCGGCGTACAAATTCGCACTCGGCCTCCGCGCAAGGCGCGCGACCGCGCGATTTTCCTTAAGGTGGAGGTCACTCGTGCTGAAACGACCGAAAGCTTGACCGTTTGTCGCGACAGCGCTACTACTCTCTACAGTCGGAATGGGAATACCCTTTCGGCGCCGACGAAACCTGAGGAGGGACGTGAATGTCAACCGTCGAACGGCGCGAAGCCGAATTGGATCGGCAAATGGCTGAAGAAGAGACGGCCCGGATGCGGCTTTTGATGGGCCTGCTCTACTGCGTGATGCGTTACGGTCACGAAGCGGTGATGAACGTCGATGTGACGATTCTCAACATCGAGAGCGACACGTGCTGCAAGCTGGCCCTTGTCTCCGGCAGGGACTGGTCGACTGCGGCGGCCGAACTTGAGCCCGAGCAGCGGGTTCTGTTCGGCTTCTACTGGGACGACCACGTCAGCGGGAAAACGCTCACCCGAGTCGCCCGCGAAGTGGTCGCCCGCTATCAGGCGCTGCACCGCTGATTTCCACGCCAATGAACAACGAGGGAGAGGAAGGCGGGCGCCGAGCGATCGGCGCCCGAAATTTTTATGCTTGACTATCTTCCCGCTTTCAGCGAGGCTCTCTGCAGCACTGTGGGGAGAACTCAATGACCGAGAGATGGATTCCCAAGGCTGACTACGATCTGGCCGAACAGCGGATCGTTCACGGCATCAACGCGCACTTGGCGATCAAGCGACCGCTTTGGAAGCCGATCTTGTATCGCATGCCATACCGCGTGTCTAACCCGAAATGGTGCGTTATCGCCACGCTCGAAACAGCATACGCGCTCGACACCGAAAGTCGCGATGCCGTCGAGACGGCGATCAAGGAAGGCCGCGGCATATCGTTCCACGAAGCGATGCGGCGGCTCGGCATCACGTTCGAGGAAGCCGTGGCCTCCGGATTCGCGCGCGCACCGAGCGATTCGATCTTCCTCTAGGGGGCACTACGCGATCGCTGGTGGGAACATACGCGGCCTCGTGAGGAGGAAGTGCCATGGACACGCTCATAGCGCTTGCGCTCGTCACCGCGATGCTCACGAGCACAGTCGCCAAGAACTTCTCGCTCTGGCGATCGGTGGCGAAGGTCGAGATGTTGCTCACGAGCGGGTCGACCTTGCTCGTCTGCTGTGATGTCACCGACATCACGCCGATAGTCGCGCGGAAACTCATCGCCGAGATCGGCATGGCGCTCGGCTTCGGCGTTCTTCTCGGCGTCGCCGCATACATCGTGGCGGCATTCCTGCAAGATCACCGAGAGCGGAGGCCTCGGTGACAAAGACGGGCGACGGCTCTGCCGGCGCCCGCTTTTCTTTTATTGACGAATTTTTAAACCACAAAACCCGATTGCGTGCCTGCAATCGGGTGTTATGTTTCGAATTAGCTGGAGGCGCACACTTTCGGGCGATCCTTTGTTGGAAAAGTTGCTACTAGATCCTAAGGATAGGGGCAGCAATGCTGCACGAGGCGGCATCCCGCCGCCGTCCTCGGAAAAGTCGCGATCGCCCGAAGCTGTGCGTCTCTCAAATAGAAAAAGCGGCATTACCCGCTTTCTAGGTAGAGAGTATAGCATATTATACCTAATTGTCAAGCGCCTTTTTGCCCCGCCCCGGCGTGCCAAAAAGCCCGTTTTTATGACCGAACCCTCGATAGAAAAAAGCCCCCGCAGCCTCGATCAAGCCCTTCGCCCGACCGAGTGGGCCGACTACATCGGCCAACCTTCTATTAAAGAGAACCTTCGTATTCTCCTCACCGCAGCCAAAGGCAGGAATCACCAGCCCGAGCACGTGCTGCTCTACGGCCCTCCAGGATTGGGCAAAACGACGCTCTCGCACCTCATCGCCAAAGAGCTTGGCGCCAATCTCCGCACCACCTCAGGGCCAGCCGTCGAGCGCGTGGGCGACCTCGCCTCCATCCTCACCAACCTCACGCCGGGTGACGTGCTCTTTATCGACGAGATCCATCGCTTGAATCGCACGATCGAAGAGGTCCTCTACCCCGCGATGGAAGCAGGCGTACTTGATATCGTGATCGGCAAAGGGCCGAGCGCGCGCACCGTGCAGCTCGAACTCCCGCCCTTCACGCTCATCGCCGCGACGACGCGTATCTCGCTCCTCTCTGCGCCGCTTCGCTCGCGATTTTCGGGCGGCACGTTCCGATTGCAGTACTACAGCGTTGAAGAGATCGCGGAGATACTCCGCCGCTCCGCAAAAATTCTCGGCATCGATATTGACAAGGACTCGCTCATGGAAATTTCGCGCCGCTCGCGCGCGACGCCGCGCACCGCGAATTATCTATTGAAACGCGCGCGCGACTTTGCGGAGGTCAACAGCGAGAAGCTCGACATCAAGACCGTGAAAAAAGCGCTCGCGCTTCTCGAGATCGATGAGATCGGGCTCAATCAGATCGACCGCGACATTCTCACGATCCTCGTCGAGAAATTTAATGGCGGCCCCGTCGGTTTAAAGACGATCGCCGCATCGCTCTCCGAAGAAGAAGCGACTATCGAAGAAGTCCACGAGCCGTACCTTATGCAGGTGGGCCTCCTCGAACGCACGCCGCGGGGCCGAATCGTCACCAAAAAGGGCTACGAGCACATCGGCGCCGAGCCGCCGAAAGGTCAGACGCAATTGCTTTAAATCGATAATTGCGCATAATCCCGCGCAGCAATGTGGGGGTATCAATGACTGGACCTCTAAGTAGTCTCGACAGGCTGCGCGCAGTTCTTGAGCGCATCGACGAGGACAAGCTCCTCCGTGCGTACCACGTCGTCGAGCGGCGCTACGAGCTCGACTTCGGACGTTTTCCGAGCGAGCGCGCCTATCTCGATACACAGCGAGTGATCGACAAACGCACGGGGCGGCTGATCTCGGGCTATGCCCAACCAGACGGGTACCGGCTGCTGACTCCCGGCATCGACGAACGCGTCGAACAGGGCGCGCCGCATGATCTCATCGTGCTCAATCTCGTGATCCACGAGCGGGTGCACAAGATCGCAAAGACGCGGACCTTTGAGCCACGCACCACGCGGGTGCACGGCATCGAAGTGAAGTTCACCATGGAGATCTGCGGCTTCTACAAGTACATCGGCATGGACTTCCCGAAATGGTTCCAGCCGGAAGAACCCTGGATCGCCGGATCGAACTTCTTCTTGAGCGAAGGTTTCACCGAGTGCTTCGCCCGCGAGGTGATGCGCGAGTATCTGAACTTCGATCCGACGTTCGCCGATCCTGATCTGATCGCCGAGTACTTCAAGCAGATCGAGGCCGACGCCGAGTGGGCGCTGTATCGCAAAGCCGTATGGCTCGCGCGTGCGCTCGTGAAGCGGCTCGGCGACATCGAAGACGACCACGCGCAGGTCTGGAAGGATCTGTATGGCGCGTACTTCGACGCGACGGACATCCTGATGGAGCGCACGTGGGTCGAACGCTTCCGCGCCGCGAAGATCGAGTCGATCATGCAATCCATCGGCGCCGCTGGCCGCGATGAACTCTCGATGCTCGCAGCCGCACTGCTCACCTGCGACATTGAGGCCGAAGTCGCAGCCGCGATCGAAGCGGTCGCGTAGCAACCAGCCCGGCGAGGCCACCCTCGCCGGGCGCACTATTTATGCGGCCGTATTGTCACCAAAAAGACTACGAACACATCGGCATTTCAGTACCTGAAGATAAGCCTAAGCTTCTTTAGTCTTGAAGATCAAGATTTTTAAGACTCAAGATCCTGATATTTCTTAGCTAATTCATTGCGATCAATACCATAGAAGGACAGTATGTGTCCCTCATCTCTACCCCAGGCCCATTTATTTTTCCACGGACCTTCAAAATATTTTTTTGCGTCGTGAATGATCATGATATCTCGAGTTATTCCACAAAAATTATTATATTCTTTTAACGCCTGCGCTTTCTCCTTGTAGTCCTCTGGGATTACGGAATTCAAATCCTGGAGAGTGTTTATGCCCATGGCCTTGAGTTCCGAGATGATTTCCTCTGCCATGTTATCTTGCGGGCCAAATCGGGGATCAAGATTTGAAAGTCCCTTGAATTTTTCGCTTAGGAAACCGCGTAATGATATGGAGTCGATCGGGATATTAAGGTCGCCCTGCCGTGTTTTTTGAGCAACATTTTTTTCTTGTCGCGATATTTCACCGGTTAGTCGGCTGAATTGTTTATCGGCTATTTCTAATAGACCAGCGAGTAGATTAAAATCGCGACGTATTTCTTCCGGCAATACTGAGCTCTGCTTGTAAACCTGATCATGGCCGATTTGTGCCCATGCATGCTCAAGTACCGTTCTGATTTGTAGTTCAGCTTTAAGTCCTTTAAATTTTTTATACTCGGGTAGCGCACACCGTTCATTTGGTAACGAGACTACGAGGTGCTTTGATCTGTAGCCTATTTTGTCGAGCTCATGCGCACCCTCGTCCGTACTCTCCTCAACATCAAAGCAAGCACTGAGCTGTTCTTCAATCTTTTCGGCATCAGCTCGGGTCAACGCAATAACTCTAACGCCCGCGAGATCCTTAATATCAACTAGTTCTTGTAACGTTTCACTTCGTGCTTCGATTTTGCTTTTTAGACTGTCTGTGGATTTTGCACGAGCTTCAATCGACACGATATTTATCTCGTTCAGGTCAAGAATATCTTTTGCTATTGATTTCAGGCGTTCAGCGAAGTCAGCATATAGAAGCTGCAAACTCTTATATTCTTCGAGCATGGCTAGGTTATTAACAGCCATAGTTACGATATCATCATATATTTTATGGCGACATGCAAAGAGTTAAGCGCCCACAACACAAAAGCCTCCGCGAGGGAGGCTTTTGTGTTTACGGCGATTATGTTTCGTTTCGTGAGCGCGAGTCGTCTTGATATGATCTCCCCGCTTCGCCCACACGAACCCGATGCTCTCGCCGCCTATTCCCGCACCGTCCGCAAGGCTTTCGCCTTGCATTAGATCCTGGGAACTGATCCTTAGGAAGTCGCATTGCTGCGGGACCCTTGGACCGACCGACGCACGGTAAAGCGCATCGATAGGAAGAGTATAAAAGTGCGATTTGCGCGCGCATTTTGCGCGAAAACGATTTTTTCGGGGATAACGTTTGGAAATCATGTGCATAGAGCTGTGCACAAATATGTGCATAACTCGCTTTTGCGAAAAATACGTCTATACAATGCGAAGTAACGCACGGTAAAGACAGAAGCCGCCCCAAGAGGCGGCTTCTGCTTTCGATCGTTATGAGTCTTCGAAGGCGCAACGGTGCTTGATGTCATCTCCTCCCGCCGCTGGTGCATTCAAATCCAATGCTCCGACCGACGATTCCCGCAATGTCCCGGGCGCATGGCTCCGTAGACTCAGGGAATTGGGATCCTGTCGGGGCTTTCGCCCGTCCCGTATCCCGCCGACGCACGGTAAAGTGGTCGGACTTCAAATAGTACTCATCTTCACTTGACAGCCGTTTTACAAAAATCGTCTAAAACGGTGGATATCGCGGGGATTAGTCGTGTATAGAACTGTGGATAGGCGATACAATAAATACATGGCTCAAAAGCTGGTCCGCAAGGCGCGCCGATTTTCGCGGAAGCTCGTGATCACGCTCGCGATCCTCCTTTTGATCATCGGATTCCTCATCAAGAAGGTCATTTACTATGCCGCCGGGCCCGTCGGCGAGAAGGACTGTCCCCCGCTCAACCCCGGCGAGGCGGTGCCGGATATGAAAAACACGGCGTTCGATCCCGCGCTCGATTGGGAGCAGCGCGGCGGCACCATCAACGATTCAAGCTGTCTCGATCGTACGGCGATCTACGGAATGGTGAGCGTGAAGAGCGAGGCGGATATTTCGCGCGCGCTTTCGTTCGCCAAGGCGCACGGACTGCATGTATCGATCGCGGGCGTGCGGCACAGCCAGGGCGGCCAGGCATTCGCCAAAGATGCGCTCGTCGTCGACATGCGCGACTACAAATCGATGAGCGTGAATGCCGATACGAAAATCCTGACCGTGCAGAGCGGCGCGACGTGGCACGACATCCAGAATTATCTGCATCCGCGCTTTGCGGTGAAGGCGATGCAATCGACCGACATCTTCACCGTCGGCGGCTCGATCTCGGTCAACGCGCATGGCATGGATCACCAGGCCGGCTCGGTCGCCGACACCATTCGCTCGATGCGTGTCATGCTCCCCTCGGGCGAGATCACGACCGTCTCGCCCAGCGAAAATGCGGAGCTCTTCCGGCACATCGTCGGCGGGTACGGGCTTTTCGGCGTCATTCTCGATGCCAAGATCGACGTGGTCGACAATGTGATCTATCAATCAGGCCGCCAGACGATCCAGACGAACGATTTCCCTGCCGCGTGGGCGCAAATTGAGAAAAAACCCGATATCGGGCTCTTCTATGCGCATCTCTCGACCGCGCCGAGCTCTCTATTAGATGAGGCCATCCTCTACACCTACACAAAAACCGATCTCGATCCCCTCAAATCGCCTCCGTTGCACGAAGTTTCTTCGATCCCGCTGCGGCGCCTCACCATCAACCTCGCAAAGCTCGGCCCTATCCCCGCGACCTTGAAGTGGTGGAGCGAAAAATATATCGAGCCGAAACTAGAGAGCTGTGAGATCTCGCGCAACGACGCGCAGAAAAGCGGCGAGGGCTGCCTCGTCTCGCGCAACGAGCCCATGCACGACAGCGTGCCGTATCTGAAGAATGATCTGGTCGATGATACCGACATCCTGCACGAATATTTCATCCCGCGCGCGAACATCCTCCCATTTATCGCTGACATGAAGACGATCTTCCAAAAAAATAATGCGAACGTACTGAACGTCTCGATCCGCGTCGTGCACAAAGAAAATATCGCGCTCAACTACGCGCCGCAGGACGCGTTCTCGGTCGTCTTGTATTTGAATCAAAAAACCGACAATGCGGGCAATGCGAAGATGAAAAAAGTAACGGAGGAGCTGATCGATGCGGCGCACAAGGAGGGCGGCAAATTTTTCCTGCCGTATCAGCTCTACTATTCGAAGGCGCAATTGGAGGCGGCATATCCGAATATCGACGCATTTTTCTCGTACAAAAAAGCGATCGACCCGCAGAATCTTTTTACGAACACGTGGTACGAGACGTACGGCGCGTGATCAGCTGCACATGACGCCGGGCGCGCAGGCGGCGCCTTTGGCGAGAAGCGTTTTGTGCGTATCGAGGAACTTCAGGAGCGCGTCGTCGAATTCTTTCGTGACTTCGATCGGTGGCAGGTGGCCGACGGCCGGAATACTCTGGAACTGCGCGCCTTTGATAAGCGATTCGAGGAATCTGCCTTGCGAAATCGGCGTCACGCTATCCGCCTCGCCCCACAGGATCAGAGTCGGCGCTTTGATCGCGCGATAATTTGCCGGATCCTTGCTCTTGAACTGGCCCTGCTCGGCGACGAGCGTTGGCAGCCAATCCGCGGTTGCGTTCGTTGTTCCTTTCACATTGAGTGCCGCCTGGTAGATACTCACCCACTCCGGAGTTGCGGTGTCGGGATTTGCCACAAATTTATCGAGGAGCGTTTTAGTAAATGCGGGATTCGAGAGCGTCGCCGCCGTGATCGCGCGCCGTATTATTTTCGGCGCGAGGATATCGGCGAGAAGCGGCGAGCTCGTACTCTGGAGGCCGAGCGCCGCGTCGACGAAGACAATGCCGGAGACGCGATCGGGATTATTAATCGCGACCTCCGCGACCGCGCGAGCGCCGAATGAATGCCCCACAAAAACGGCGCGCGGTATCTTGAGCGCATCGAGAAGCGCGACGAGCCGCGCCGCTTGATCGGCACGCGAATAGCGCGGCGAGTCCGGCCGATCCGAAAATCCGAGCGGCGGCATGTCCGGCGCGATCACGTGATAGCCATGCGCGGCGAGCGCCTCGCCCGTTGTCTGCCAAACACCGCTCCAGCCACCGGCCGCGTGCACAAGCACGATCGGCGTGCCGGTCGACGGTCCCCATTCCTGAATGTAGAGATTCACGTCGCCCGCTTTCACGAAGCGGCCGTACGCGGGCGCAGCAGTATGATTGTCGGCGATTTCCCGCCGCTCTGCGGCGAGATAAAAGAACTCTCCAAGGAGTGCGAGTGCGACAAGGGTCGCGAGGAGCGCGTACAAAAACCAGCGGAGGATTTTAGAAATCATAGATATGTTCGATGGTGAGACCGCTCGAAGACGCCGCGCGCACCCATGTCTCAAGGTCGCTGACCGGTACGACGATGCCAAGCCGCTCTCGTGCAGGATCCGTGAGGACCTGCTCCGTGAACAGCAGCGTCCCCGGGAGATCATAATGCATCGCCGCGGGAGAAAATGCGGTCGTCAGTATCTGACGCGTACCGGCGATATCGAGGATCGGCGCATGTGCGGCTGCGAATTTCTCGACGATGTCAGTGAATTCCTGATAGCGCGGCACGATGATAATCGCAGTGTCGTCGCCGAGATCTTTGTCGATACGAATGCGCGTATCGCTCGCGAGCGTGGGCGGGAGCGGCGCCGCGACTAGCATTTTTTCCTGGACCGTCGCGGGCGCGTAGATATCGCCCGTCGCCTTCGCGATCACTTTGCTCCAGAGGCCCTCAACGCTATAGAGCGCGGTGAGGTAGAAGCGCCGTTCCCATTTGCGGACCATGTGCGGTCCGCGAGCGGGCACGGTTTTCCAGAGCTCGTCGATTTTGCCGAAGAAGGGATAGCGATACCACGGCGTTACATCGAGAAATGCCGCGTAATCAACGGCTGTTTTTTGGGCAAAGACATCCTCCGGCGTCGTTTCGTCGAATGCAAAGAATTCGCTCACGCGACCGATGGTATTTTCGTATACGCCCTGCAGGAGATTCTGTACCGAAAAGCTCGCACCGATCGTAAAAATTTCGAGATTACCGTAAAAGTCCTTGGGATACGCGACTTTCGTATACGAATGCACCGCGCCGTAGCCGCACCAGAACTGCGCGATCGATCGGAAATACGGGAAATGGCTCGGCCGGTTACCGTCGCTCACGTAGGCGGCGTATTCGCGCGCGCTGTAGACGATGTACCACTCGGGGAAGGTGATGAAGGTCGTCTCTTCGCTGCGAATATAGTCCTGCGCTTCAGCAAGCTGGAGGCGGGGTGTCGGCGTCGCGACATACGGCGGAAATGTCCCCGCGCCACAGGCCTCATCCTTATAGGTAAAGACGATGACGAAGATGATGGCGCTCACAAAAACGGCAAGGAGCGCGAGGCTGCCGAGCGCATGAGCGATCTTTCGTACGATGCGTATTATGATCCCCTCTTGATACATGTCACCCGCGGCGCCAACCCCAAACGCCGGAGTAGATCATCGCGGCGGAGATCACGATATGCGGCATATTCACGAGCCAATTCACGATGCCGAAATTTGGATTGAGGATGGTTTCACCGAGGAGCGTATTGTGGATGAGCGAGAGATCGAGCAGTCCGAGCTGCGAGACCATGCCAGTCAGGGCGTCGAGCGCGTAGAGTGCGCCGAAGACGACGAGAAAGATGCGCGAAGAGCGTGCGCCGTGCCATGCGGCGAGAAATCCGATGAGCGCGGTCAAGAGGTGCACCACGTCGTCGATGGGATCGATCTTGAAGAGGCCGAAGTTGTACCCGCGCGCGTCGTTGAACGCGGGCACGTGCGTCGTGATCCACACCAGGAAAAAAAGAACGGCAAACCCGGCGGCAACGTAGCGGATCTTCATGACACTATTTTCGCATACGCCGGCGCTCGTGATAGGAGTTCATTCGAATAACCGTTTGGTTTATACTGCACGCGCTATGGCCGGACACAATAAATGGGCGCAGATCAAGCGGCAGAAGGGTGCCGCAGATGCCGCAAAGAGCAATTTGTGGGGCAAGCTCGGCAAACGCATTTCAGTCGAGAGCAAGAAAGCGGGGGGCGATGTGAACGCGCCGGGACTGCGTGCCGCGATCGAACGCGCCAAAAAGTCGAACATGCCGAAAGACACGATCGAGCGCGCGGTCGCGAAGGGCGTCTCCAATGACACCGCGCTTGAGAGCGTGACCTATGAGACGTATGGTCCTGGCGGCGCCGCGATCCTCATCGACGCGCTTACCGACAATAGAAATCGCACTGCACAGGAGATCAAACATCTCCTCTCGGAGAACGGACTCGAACTCGCCTCCCCCGGCTCTGCCGCGTGGGCATTCGCCAAAACGGCCGAGGGCTACGAGCCCTCGACCACGGTACCGCTCTCCGAGGAAGACGATGCCAAGCTCATGGAAATTCTCGAAGAGATCGACGGGCACGACGATGTCGAGGAGGTCTATACAAACGCAGCCTGACCGCTTTTGTTCGCGCCGGATGGTTTATGATAAGGACATATGAACTATCTTTCACGGGTCTCTTTATCGGCCGCGCTCATCGCCTTCGCGGCGCTTTTATTCCCGCTCGTCGCATCGGCTGATTCCGTACAAGGCCGGACGGACGGCGTCATCAATAATGTGGTCTATGGATGGGCCGTGGACTATACGAGCCCGTCGCAGACGCTGCAGGTGCACGTGTATGCCAATGGCCCCTACGGGACAGGGACCTTTCTCGGTGCCGTGACTGCGAATGTGAACAGGCCGGGCCTCGGCGCGGCTCTACCCGGTATCGGTAATGGGAATGACAACCACGGCTATCAATTCACACTGCCTTCTTGGCTGCACGATGGGCAGGCGCATTCGATATATACGTACACCATAGACCCAAGCGCCGGCGGAGTGGACCAGATCGCTTCGCCGACGACAGCTTCTGCGATCGCAACGCCCAATCTGCTTGGCTCGGCTGACTGGATCAGCCAAAACGTCATGTCGGGCTGGGCAGCGAATCTCGCGGACGGCTCGCAAACGATGCAGGTAAACTTCTATGCGGACGGTCCGCAAGGCTCGGGCACGTATCTCGGCACGGCGACCGCGAATGTGAACCGGCCCGGACTCGGCGCGGCGCTCAATATCGGGAGTGGCAACGACAATCACGGATTCACCTACACGCTCCCGGGCAGTTTGCAGAATGGCCACAGCCACAAGATTTACGCGTACGTCGTCTATCCGTATCCGGGGAGCGGCGGACCGGACAAGCAAATTAATCGTACGCCGCAAGCAATGCCCATGAATATCACGACGGGCGCCACATCAGGTAACGTGCAGGTGCAAAGTACGGGCTACGCGGATACCGTATACAACAATTCGACCGATAAGTGTCTCTTGAACGGAAGCATCAATGGGTTCGATATTCCGGATTCGCCTGCGACAGCGTTCCGCACTGCGAACAGCACCGTCGCACTTATCGCGGGCGACGGCGTCGCGAATTATCGCGGAACCAACTCCTCAACGCTGAACGGTTTCATCGCACACGACTGCAATTCAGTATTGGTATCCGCGAAGGACACGAATTTCGCGGACCAGCAGTATTACAACTGGGTCGTAAGCACGTATACGACTGATGGCACAAATGTGTACGCGCTCACGCACAACGAGTGGTACCCGACGACGGTCGGCGATAACCACTGCGGTGCGGACGCATTCGTCATCTCGACGAATATCGCCAAATCGACCGACGGTGGCGCTCACTTCACGTTCCCCTCGGACTACAAAGTGCGGGTGCCGGCGAACTGGAGTTCGTCGAGTCCGTGCGCGCAAGGCTTCCAAACAGTCTACGGCGATTCCCCGGGCAAAATAATCCATGGAGGTGACGGATATTATTACGCCTTTTACTACCACATCAGCCCGCCGCCGAATTCCGGCAACCGTGGCGAATGCATCATGCGTACGCAGAATCTCGATGCAGGTTCCTCTTGGCAGGTCTGGACCGGCAGCGGCTGGTCGGGCACGCTTTCGGTAACTGACTGCGGATACCTCTTCGACCCGAACGTGTCCGTCTACGCGTCGGATCCCTTCACGAGCGTTACCTACAATACTTATCTCGGCGCATACGTCGCAATCCTCGACTCCGCGAGCAATACCGCCTTGAGCTTCTCGCAGGATCTCATACACTGGAGTACGCCGGTCGTCTTCCTGACAAAGCCGTTCACGACGACTCCGGACGCGCTGAACTACACTACCCTGCTCGACCCAACAAGCACCGACGCGAATTTCTCGACATCAGGGCAAGACCCTTATCTGTACTTCTCGCTCAATAGGGGCGGATCTGACGGCCTCGATCGTGACCTCATCAAGCAGCAGATACACCTCACCTATACGGCGCCGACCGCGACTTTCACCGTCAACGGCCAAACAAATCTCACGATGAACGTGGGCGACCCTATAAGCGTGGCATGGTCTTCCACCAACGCTGTCAGCGCAACCTCGTACTCCACAGTCGACGAGGACGCGACACAACATCCGTGGATAGCAAACCAATTGAGCGGATCGTGGTCGGGGAATACGACATCTTCAGACGGCGGGCACACCTACCATGTCACCTATGTTGTGACCGATGCCGTAGGGCACACGACTTCAGCATCAATTACGGTGACGGTCATCGGAGGGCACTTCACGGATCTCAGCGTCTCACCGGCCGCGCCCGGCGGCGAAACGGTGACAGCGCCGTACACCCTTATGCCGGCAAACACGCGCGTAGTGTTCATCAATAACACGACCGGCGCGCAGTTCTCTGGCTACACGAGCCCAGCGATCAGCGGCTCCGGAACGCTTACGATCAGCCCCATAGCATCGCTCCCCAGCGGCAATTACTACTTGCGCGCGCAAGACGGCGCGACCGGCGCGTATATCGCGCAAAGTGTCAGTTTCCACATCAGCAGCGACGGGAATTAGCGCCAACGCGTCTAAGACTATACAAACGCGGCGTAGCGATTTATCGTGCGATTAGCCTCATGAATGAAGGAGTACGCCAATGCGTACCATGACTATCGCTACCGCTCTTACCCTCGCGCTTTCAGGCAATGCAGCGGCCGCGACGCGATGCTGGAGTCCGATGACGATCTGGCGCGCCGACGACTGCAGCATCTGCCGCGCGCTCGAGGCGTACCTCAAGCAGCAAGGCATCAGCTACGCGACGGTCGACGTCGGCAGCATCCGCTTCGCATCGCGCTACAACATCCCGGGAACGCCGTATATCCGCCTCCCGGAGGGCGACTTCGCGGGCTGGACCGATGAGGCCCAGGCAGCCATCATCCGCGACTTCTGCGTGTACTGAACACGCCCGCATCCGAACCACCTATGCCCGGCCGCCGCCGGGCATTCCTTTTGGGGTGTATACTTTTGGCATGGACGGGAAGAACGTCTGCGATAACTGCTCGAAAGAGCTTGAGTCCGGCGGCGCGATCGTATTTACGCCGGAGGGGTCGAATGCGGAGAAGCATTTGTGCATGTCGTGCTTCGAAGACCTCGGCAAGGCGGAAGCCAAGTAGTATGCGCGTGCTCGCGATCGATCCCGGCTTCGGACGGTGCGGCATTGCCGTCCTCGAAAAAAATCCGAAACGCGACCTCGTCATCTATTCAGACTGCATCGAAACGCCCGCCTCCGCGTCGTTCCCGGAGCGGCTCGCAATAATCCTCGCGGTCTGCGAAGCGGCGCTGCGCACGCATCGGCCGGACTGCCTCGCGATGGAGAAGCTCTACTTCAAAGCGAATCGCACGACCGCGCTCAAGGTCGCGGAAGTGCGCGGCGCCATTATCGCGCTCGCCGGCAGCGCGGGGCTGCCCTTTTCCGAATATTCCCCCGCTGAAGTGAAGAGTGCGACGGCGGGGTACGGCAAGGCCGATAAAAAACAGATCGCCGCGATGGTGCGCGTGCTTGTTTCGATGGAGAAAGAGAAGTGCCTCGACGATGAGTACGATGCGATCGCCGTCGGCATCACGCATCTTGCGAGCGCGCGCGAATTCATCGCACCGCTTCGCGCGGCGTAGCCTTTTGCGCTACAATAAGCCGTACTTTGGCTACGCGCAGTAATCCGTTGCACCATTGGTATCGCAGCCTCAAACGGCTCGTTTCTCGCGCGCCCGAATGGCTCAAGCTCGCGGTGATGGGCGTGCTTGCCTTCATCCTTTTCGCCGTGGGCGCGGCGATCGTCTGGGCGGCGGTCATGCCGATCCCGGCGATCAATAATTTCGAAAGCCGCGCGGTCGCGCAATCGACCAAGATCTATGACCGAACCGGTAATATCGTCCTCTACGACGTGCACGGCACCGTACGTCGCACCTCCGTCCCGCTCGACCAGATCAGCCCCTACGTCCAGAAAGCGACGATCGCGATCGAAGACGCGCAGTTCTATTCGCACCACGGGTTCCGACCGACCGCTTTCTTGCGCGCGCTCCTTGCGGACCTTACGTCGGGCTCGTACCAGCAGGGCGGCTCGACCATCACGCAGCAGGTCGTAAAGAACGCGCTCTTGACCGGCGACAAGACGATCACTCGCAAGATCCAGGAGATCATTCTCGCGATGCGCCTTGAACGCGTCTATTCGAAGGATCAGATATTGAACACATATTTGAATGAGATCCCCTACGGCGGCACGATCTACGGCGTGCAGGAAGCCTCGCAATATTTCTTCGGTGTCGATGCGAAAGACGTCGACCTCGCGCAGGCAGCATATCTCGCCGCGCTTCCACAAGCGCCGACGTACTACTCGCCGTACGGCTCGCATCGTGACGCGCTCGATGAGCGCAAGAATCTCGTCCTCCTCAAGATGAAACAGAGCGGCGCGATCACGGACGATGAATACCAGGAGGCGAAAGACGAGCAGGTGCAATTCAAGGACGAGGCCGAGGCCGGCATCAAGGCGCCGCATTTCGTCTTTTACATTCGCGAATACCTCGAAAATAAGTACGGCGTCGATGCGGTCAACCAGGACGGTCTCAAGGTGATCACGACGCTCGACTACGATCTGCAAGAGAAAGCCGAGGCGACCGTCGCAAAGTTCTCGCCGGGTATGCTACGGCAGTTCAATGCATCTAACGAAGGCCTCGTCGCGGTCGAGCCGTCTTCGGGACAGATCCTCGCCATGGTCGGCTCGCGCGGCTACTTCGACGATACGATCGACGGCAAGGTGAACGTCGCGCTCGCGAATCGCCAGCCGGGCTCGTCGTTCAAGCCATTCGTCTACGCGACCGCATTTGAAAAGGGCTACACGCCGGATACCGTGGTCTTCGACCTGCCGACGCAGTTCTCGACGCGCTGCGCGCCTTCGGATTACCTGAACGACACGCCGCCGTGCTACTCGCCGGGCAACTTCGACGGCTCGTTCAAAGGCCCCATTAAGCTGCGCGATGCGCTCGCGATCTCTGAGAACATTCCGGCCGTCAAGACGCTCTACCTCGCCGGCATTCAAGATTCGATCTCGACCGCGCAGGACATGGGTATCACGACCTTGGGCGACGCCTCGCGCTACGGCCTCACCTTGGTACTCGGCGGCGGCGAAGTGAATCTGCTTGAGATGACAGGCGCCTATGCGGTCTTCGCGAACGACGGCGTCAAGAATCCGCCGACCGGCATCTTGCGCGTTGAAGACAGGAACGGCCGCGTCCTTGAGAGCTACGAGCCGCAGCCGACGCGCGTCCTTGAGCCGCAGATCGCGCGGCTCATGAATGACGTCCTCTCGGATAACAACGCGCGTATTCCTGAATTCGGTGCGAATTCGCCGCTCTATTTCCCCGGTTATGACGTCGCCGATAAAACGGGTACTACCAACGACTTCCGCGATGTGTGGGTGATCGGTTACACGCCGGGTATCTCCGTCGGCGCGTGGGCGGGAAATAACAACAACACGCCGATGCAGAAGAAGATCGCGGCCTTCATCATTGCGCCGATGTGGCACGATTTCATGGCGCAGGCGATCCAAAAATATCCGTCCGCTAATGATTTCGTGCCGCCCGCGCCGGATCCGGATTACGACTCCCTCCCGCCGGTTTTGAAAGGCCAGTGGAACACGAGCCCGAGCCAGGGCATCCACGACATCCTCTATTGGGTGAACAAATCGAATCCGCGCGGCGGCGGCAACTCTCGCGGTGATGTGCAGTTCCCGTACTGGGATTACCCGGTGCAACTCTGGGCGGCCGGCCAGGGCTTCAACGGCGAGCAGCCGACCGGCGGAAGCGGGACCTCGACGACGCCGACCTCAAGCGGCGCCGGATTCCGCATCCTCTCGCCGCAAGCGGGCAGTGCGAGCCCCGTCGGGGTCGCGGTCTTCCTCACCTCGTACTATCCGTACCCACAGAACGTGACGCAGGTTACCTACTCGGTGAACGGCACGGTCGTCGGCTCAACGAATCAGCCGCCGTATGGCGTCACCTTCACGCCGGTCATTCGTGGTCCTGCGAGCATCAGCGCGACCGCGCAGACGATCACCGGCACGGAAAGCGCCCAGGAAACGATCACGATCCAATAACCAAAGTGCGCCTTGAAGGCGCTTTTACCTCTCACCCGCTAGCGATTGAGTGGCATCACGAGGTACATGAATGATTTGTCCGCAACGCCGCGGATGACAAGTGGTTTTCCTGCGCCGGAGAAAGACAGGACGACCGAATCAGATTCGATGGACGACAGGCAGTCGGCGAGATAGCCGATGTGGAAATTAATGTCGATATCCTCGCCCGAGAGAGCCGCATCGATCGAGTCGGACATTTCGCCCACGTCATTCGAGCGCGCGGTTGCGGTGCATACCTTCTTCTTCGGATACACATGGAGTCCGACATGCATGTCGTTCCCGGAAAAAACGCGTGCCTTCCTAAGCATTTCGGCGAGATCGCTCTTGAGGACGATCGCCTCGGTCGTCGCTGATTTCGGAATGATTTCCTTGTAATTCGGAAATTGAGCATCGACGACGCGTGAGATAAAGCGTGCGGCGCCGACTCGGGCTATCAGCTGCGAGTCGTCGATGCGCAGATCCACCATTTCGTCATCGACATGCTCAAGGATGTGAGCGAGTTCGAGCGCGTGCTTGAGGGGCACCAGAAGCTCGCCCTGAATCTTCGATCCCGTACCGGTCAATGTTTTTTCGGCGAGGCGAAATGAATCGGTCGCGACGGAAATGAGCGTGTCGTTTTTTGCGGAAAGAAAGATGCTGCCGAGATCGGGGCGGATCATCGAGGGTGACGCCGCGTATGAGACTGCCTGTATGGCGCGTAAAATTCGCTCACGCGCGATTTTAATACCGTTACCGTCACTTGATGCGGTGAGTCGCGGAAACTCTTCGTGTGGGACCGATTTGATCAACGTCTTTGTTCCCTTTGATTCGATGAGGAGATTCCCGTCTTCGGACGTGAGCTTGATCTTGTCGGCGGAGATCGAACGAAGTGTTTGCGAGAGTATCGACGCGGGGACCGCGACGGTACCTTTTTGCGCGACATCGCAGGCGATCCCTATTTCGATACCTGCCTCAAGATTGGTCGCTCGCACAAGAAGCCCATCATCCGCTTCGAGAACAACACACGAAAGCACCGGGAGGGATTCTTTTTTCCCGGTGACCCGCTCCGCGATCAAAACAGGGCGAAGCAGATTTTCCTTTGTTGTCTCGATCTTCATAGATTTTTAATTAAAGAACTTATTACTACTACTAGTGGTGTGGATACCGTGTATAGATGGATTTTGCGGCTTATATACTGACTTTTTACCATGTCGCTCACTGTTGAAAAGCTGACGGTTAGCCGGTGTCTGAATTGTGGAGAAATGATGAAGAGGAGTTGTCCCCGTTTTCGCGCGCACGATCTCTACCGATTGTGCACTGCTTATACACATACTTATGCGTGTATGAGTGCGCGAATATGATCGAGTTCCTGCTCGAGCGAATTGTTCCCCTTGATCTCTTCTTTGATCTTCTCGCACGAGTGGATGACCGTCGTATGATCGCGTCCGCCGAGCTTTTCGCCGATCGACGGATATGAGACGGAGAATTCTTCACGCAAGACATACATGATGATCTGCCGCGGCTTCACGACCTCCTTCTTGCGGGTCTTTTCGTAAATGGACTTCTCCGGCACCTCGTAGTACTGCGCGATGCGGCGCACGACCTCGTCGATCGAAACACCCTTGTTGGGCTTTACGTTGTGCTTGATGAGCGCACGCACGTCGGCGAGCGAGATCGTCTTTCCCTTCAACTGCGATTTGCAGACGATCATGTTCAACACTCCCTCGAGCTCACGGATGTTGCCGCGCACATTCTCCGCGATGTAGAGCGTGATATCGTCGGGGATCGAAAATCCATGGCTCTCGAGCTTCGCGCGGATGATGGCGAGGCGCGATTCGACATCCGGCTCGGGAATTTCCGCGATCATGCCGGCCGAGAAGCGCCCCTTGAGGCGGTCTTCAAAGCCGGGGAGGAGCATCGGGTGCTTGTCGGACGAGAAAATGATCTGCTTGTTGTTGTCTCGGAGGGCGTTGAAGAGATGAAAGAGCTCTTCCTGGGTCTTTTCCGTGTTCGCGATGAACTGGACGTCGTCCATGATGAGCACGTCGTACTGTCGGTACTGATCCTTGAACGTGTTCGCGTGCCCTCCGCGCACCGCATTGATGTAATCGATCGCGAAGCGCTCGCTCGTCACGTAGAGCACCTTCTTATTGGCGTGTGATTTCTTGAAATAGTTGCCGATCGCTTGGATCAAGTGCGTCTTGCCGTGCCCGGTCTGTCCGTAGATGAAAAGCGGGTTGTAGACAAGCCCGGGACGCTCGATGATCGCCTTCGCGGCGGCATGCGCGAGCTCGTTGAAAGGTCCGACGACGAACGTCTCGAAGGTGTATCGGGGATTCAGATTGTCGCGCTTGTCTATATAGAGCGCCTGGAGATCGAGCGAAGCGTTCTCCTGATTCTCGCGCACGCGCGGACGGCGCTCATCGCGCGGCTGCGTGCGGTGCACGACGTATTCGACCGTTCGGATAGAAGGATCGAGCGAGCGGAGCGCTTTCAGGATCAGCTTGTGATGCTTTTCGAGGAGCCACTCCTTCACGATCTTCGACGGAACGGCGACCTGGACGGTGCCCTGGTCGCGATTGGAGACATCAGTATTCTTGAACCAGGTCCGGAACGAGGCTTGAGAGGTGCCGAGTTCGATCTGTACGAGCGCATTTTGCCATAGTTCCCGATTAGTCATCATAGAATCATCATGCGCATCAAAGCTTGGTCATTATACGCGCATCGGGCGTTGTGGGAAGCGCAAACTTCATTTCCCCGCGCTGTTTATAAGCTGTGGAGAACGTGGGGATACGTTTTCTCGCTCATTTCGGCCTTTCAAAATACCGAAACACTGGTATAGTGCCGCTTATGCGACGAACGTATCAGCCCAAAAAGAAGAAGCGCGCGAAGACGCACGGTTTTATCGTGCGAACAAAGACGCGCGGCGGCCGCAAAATGCTCACAAGGCGCCGCCGAAAGGGCCGCGCGCGACTCTCCGCGTAAAGGAGGTTCATGCCTGCACGATATCGACTCTCAAGCGGCGAGCTGAAAACGCTCTCCCCCGCTCAAAAGACGCACGGTCAGCTTTTTTCCATAGGGGTCTCGCGGTTTTCGCGTGCCGCACTCGCCTGCGTCATATCTAAAAAGGTCGCGCGTCATGCGGTCGACCGTACGAAGCTGAAGCGCCGCGTCCGTGCGGCGCTCCTGCCGCTTCTTCCGGCGCTTCCCGCCGGCGCGTACGTTATCTACGCGAAAGCGGGATCGACGAAAGCGTCGAATGACGAAATACGCGCGGAGATCGCCCAGCTCATGAAGCGGGCAGCCGCTTGATGGCATCCCGGAGGTAGGCGATACTGATGCATCTATGATCGGTCACGCTTTCCACGCGATCATTTACCTGCCGATCTACAACGCGCTCGTCTTTTTTGTCGATCATATCCCGACGCACGATATCGGTATCGCGGTCATCATCGTCACCTTCATCGTACGCATCATTCTCTGGCCGCTCTCGAAGCGAGCGGTCAAGGCGCAGATGGACATGAAGCGCGTCGCGCCCGAGATCGAAGAGATCAAGAAGAAATATAAGGATAAGCCCGAGGAGCAAAGCAAGGCGATCCTCGCGCTCTACCGCGAACGCGACATCCACCCGTTCGCCGGATTTCTGCTTCTTTTAGTGCAGTTACCGATTCTCCTCGGGCTCTATTGGGTCTTTGCGCGCGGCGGCTTCCCCGTCGTCCATACGGAATACCTCTACACATTCGTCGCGGCGCCGCCGGTCGTCAACATGGAATTTTTGGGCCTCATCAATATGGCGGGACATTCGGTCGTGCTCGCGCTCATCGCGATGCTCGCCCAGCTGACGTATACGCGTCTCTCGATGGGTCCGCGCGGGTCGCAGACGCCCATTGAAGCGGTGGAGCAGTCGTTCTCGTCGGAAATGGCGAAGAGCTTTGATCTCCAGGCGCGGTACGTGCTTCCTCTTATCGTCGGCTTTATCGGCTACACGGTCGCGGCGGCGGCACCGCTCTACTGGGCGACGAGCAACTTATTCATGATCGGCCAGGAATACCTCGCCGGCAGGCGCTTCAATCCGGAAAAATAACACTTCGTTTGGTCGGTGCTTCATTCTATGGTACATAAGGTGGATGGAAGCTGCCGTTACGACCATCGTCAAGGAGTTGCTCGACAACCTCGGCGTCCCCTACTCCGACGTCTCCCACAGTGAAATGGCAGGCCAGCATATTTTTTCAATACAGACCGAGGCCGCGCCGATCCTGATCGGCGGACGGGGCGATACGATCTACGCGCTCGACATGCTCGTGAAGAAGATCTACGAAAAGAAGCATCCCGCCGCAGAGGGCGAGGAGGAGCCGCGCTTTCTCGTGGACGTGAACGACTACCAGGTGAAACGCATCAAGGATATCCAGAATAAAGCGCTCATGATGGCCGAGCGAGCGCGGTCATTCCAATACGACGTCGAGCTCACGCCGATGTCAGCGTACGAGCGACTCATCGTCCACACGACATTGCAGGATCAGCCGAATATTAAAACGGAGTCTCAAGGCGAAGGCCGCGGCCGCCGCGTCGTCATCAAATACTCGGCGCAATAGCCGTTAGCACGGAATCACATTGCCGAGCGCATCAGTGCACGGCATCGCTGTCCCTGTCGCGCCGCCGGTTCCCGTTGCGCTGCCCGTTCCGGCGCCTGTCCCCGTGCCTGCGCCGGAGGTATTGGCAGGGACCTGCTTGCTCACGTCGACTTTTTGAATTTGGTTCAAAATGTTGAGCTTCAAGATGTCAGGATTGATCTGCTTGAGGATGATCCAGATGCTTAGGAGGAGGAGAAGGCCGAGGACGACGTCGCCAATCACCTCTTTCGCCTTCCCTTTTGATCCCCAGCTATCAGTTGTCATGTAGAGGTACCCTGCCCAGCCGAGACGCAGGACCGCGAGGATCGCGCCGATCGATATCGCGAAGGTGAAGAGCTTGCTGATGAAGTTCGCGAGGTCGGTGCCGGAATAAATATCCTGGAGTCGCGAATTGCTCACATTCGCGAGCGGACAGAATTGATTGGTGCATCCGGTACCCGCGCCGGAGGCATGAGCGACGCCGGCAAAGAGAAACAACATGACAACAAGAAGGCAGAGAGAAACGACCGGTGTTCGTACGCGCATAGACATACTATTGCATGATACGGAGCATCCAGAGCGATCGATCCGCCCCGTTTTGAAATGCGAGATAGAGCCCGTTCGCATCGATCTGCGGATTCTCAACGTCGAGCGCGATCGAGGGGTCAGGCGTAAAGAATTTCTCCGCGGTCCCGGCGGACATATCGATGCGATACCAGGAATCCGACGTATGCACTGTCCCCTGAAAGCGCGCCGAAAGGTAACCGCCCGGATTCGCCGTCGGCACGGCGCAGTACGCGGTGAGCCCGGAGGCGGCAAAGACGCACTTATCGGCCGAGGTGCGGATCGGCAGATGCACCGGCGCCGCGCTCGCGGACGCTTGTGCGTATAGATCAGGCGCGCCGTTCGACGAGCTGTAGAGCATGGCGCCTCCTTTGCCGATGCGGAGGATGAGTCCCGGCACGTTCTCGACAAGCGGACGGAGCGTCGAACCCGAGAGCGCATATGCGGAGCCGGGCAGATTGTCGGCCGCCTTTTGCGTGAGGACGATGGTGTTCTCGGGAGAGACCTGCAGCTGCCATTCAAGCAGCGGTGATGAGAAGAGCTTCTTCTGCGTCGCGCCCGACCAATCGGACTGGATCAGCGATGCCCCGCCCACATTATCGGATATCAAATACAAAAGCTTGAGAGCAGGGACCGTCGTGATCTCGAGGATATCTTGCGGCAGATACAAACCCTTCAACATCATCGGCGTCGATGTCGAATCGACCGATTCGGTCGACGTGGCGAGCCGTGCAGCGTAGGTCTGCACGGCGCCGCTCTCGCCCACCGAGCGCAGGATCACGGATCCGTCGGGCGCGAAGCGCGCTTCGTACGATTTGGGCATCAGGGTATTCGAGAGCCGCACGACGGCGCTCGTGGAGGGATCGCCGATCAGCACGTTCCCGCTCGAAAGTTCTGCGAAATAGATCGTCGAGGTCGCGGATGCAAATCCGTCGCCCGCGACAGGGTTTTTGGTCACATGCCAGAGGCGCGGCGCTGCTTTGCCGGGCGGCGCTTCTCCCGTGTCCGCGGTGCCGCTTATGTTCGCATTGATGCTGCCGGTCTGCCCGCCGAACGTCGGAATAGTAGTGCCGCGCGCATTGCTCTCCGCATCCGTCGCGGCGATCTGCCGATGAATGAAGGTGTACCAGCCGAGGAGCGCGCCGAGAATAATGACGATCGCAGCCGCCAGGAAGAATTTAATTGCGCTCGAGAAATTATTCATATCAATGGTCGCCGAACGGGCTCGAAGCGCCGCCCGACGTCGCGCCGGGCGCGCCGCCGGATTTCGTGAAGGTGATGTCCCAGGTACCGGCGGCCTGCGAAAGGATGTTCGTGCGGTCGCCGACCGAGAGCTCGAGGTGCGCGAGCCCGCCGGTGTTTCCCGCGCTCAAGGTGATCTCATCGGTACGGTCGCCGGCAGCGGCGACGGGCGTGCCGTTCACGCGCCATTCGTGCGTAAGATTTGCGCTGTTTCCCCGCTGAGCTTTTGCGAAATACGGTATCGCGATGAAGGTCATTTCGCTCTCATTCAGGAAAAAATTCGGCGGCAACGCACGGAAATACTCTACGCCGAAGAGCGGATGATCTTCATAGAGCCGCACAAGAGGGTCGCCGGTCGAGATCGTGACGCTCGCGCTCGCCGCCACGCTCTTATCGGGTGAGGCGACATCGACCGTCACTGTTTTTTGATCAAAAAGATCGGGCGCGGGAATGCGAGCGCTCGCTTTGCCGCGACCGGAGAGCGAGGAGACGACCGCACCGTTCACCTTCCAGGTATAGATGAGCTGATCTGCGGCGTACGTGCGGCCGGTTTTTGTGAGATATGGGATAGCGAAGAGTCGGATGCTCGTACCGGGTGTGGGCAAGGCGCGGCCGCGATAGAACGGCGGCACGTACGAATCGGATTCCCACAAGAGATCGACGGATGCGGGCGTGAGACGCGTTTCGGCGGAGGCGACCGCATCGCCGTCGACCAGCTCGACGCTGATATCGTCAGCGGATCCGAGGGCGCCGGCCCTAAATGACGCATTTTTTACGCCCACACCGGATGCGATCGTCGTGCCATTGACCTGCCAGGTGATCGTGCTTGCATCCAGATCGTACAGAGACGTGGAAAGTGAGAGCGCGACTCGATCGCCGGGGCGCGGTGCGACAGGGTCGATCCCGATCGTGAGCGAGTTCCCACCGCCGGGGAGCGAGAGTTGTGCGAAAGCGGGCGCCGCGAAGAAGAGTATCGCGAGCGGCGCGATCAAAGCGATACGTCTCATATATTCGGCACGGGCGGCTCGGGTTGATTCATTGCGGCAGCCGCCGGTGCAGGCGCGGCAGGTGCGGCAGGCGCCGCCGCGGCGGGCGACGGCTCCGGCAACGGAGTCGGCACTTCGTTCGCCGCTTCGAGTTCTTGCTTCGCTTTTTTGATCGCGAGGATCTGTGAGGGGTCGGATGTGATGATCTGGTCCTCCGTGTAGGAAGCGATCACTTTTATCGCGACGTGCTTGAGTCCCGCGAAGAAGATACCTTCCCCGACGTCTGATTCGAGGAGCAGATATTTTTCTTCGTCGGAGAGCTTGAACGTCTGCTGCACCAAGTCGACGGACGTCGGCGATTGGCGCAGGAGCATCTGGATCGACGAGTTGGTGATCATCGCCGTGCCGTACGGCGATGTCAAAAAGTCATTCACGTCCTGCGTGATCGTCGAGAGCCCGAGATAGTATTTACGGCCGCGCTTCGCGATGCCGAAGAGGAAGGAGGCGGTGTCCTGCGCCTTCATCATCCACCATGCCTCGTCGATGACGAGGAGGCGCTTGCGGAGCTCTTTTCGCACGACATTCCAGATGTGGTGCGTGATGATGTACATCGCGACCGGCTTCAGATCGTCTTCCATGTCGCGCACGGAAAAGACGACGAGCTTTTTGTTCATGTCGACGTTGGTCGGGCGATTCATAAAGCCGGACCACGTACCCTTGGTGTATTTCGAAAGACGTTGCACGAGGCTCTCGGAGCCTTCCATGCCGGAGAGCACGAGCTCGAAGTCGGAAAGCAGCGGCGGCTCGACCGCGGCGAAGTTCGCATCGGCCGTGATGTCTTTGAGCGCGTACGTTTCGGTGATCGCCTTGTCGATGATCGCGTCTTCCTCGGGCGTGAGTCCGCCGAGCATGATGCGGAAGAGGCCGACGAGCGTGATGATGTTGTTGCGGAGCACGTCCGACGGATTCTCATCCTCGCGCGGGATCGGAAGATCGAACGGATTGATGTGGTGCTCGGAGGAGAGGCTGATATTGAAATAGCGTCCGCCCACCGTCTCGGCGAGATATTCATACTCGCGTTCGGGGTCGATCACGATCACCTCGGTGTCGAACATAAGCGAGCGCAGGATCTCTAATTTGGTCGTGTAGGATTTGCCGGCGCCGGATTTAGCGAAGGTCACGCTGTTGTAGTTCTCGAGCGAGAAGCGATCGAAGAGAATGAGCGAAGAGTTGTGGCGGTTGATGCCGTAGAGAATGCCGCGATCCGAGGTAAGGTCGAACGAGATGAACGGAAAGATCGAGGAGAGCGGCGCGGAGTTGAGCTTGGTATGTACGCCGAGCTCGTCTGTCGCGAGCGGGAGGACCGAGCGGAAGCCCTGCTCCTGCTGGAAGAGCGCCGGCCGGATATAGACGAGGCGCGATTCGAGGATCGAGCGCACCTCGCTTTCCACCTTGTCGATCTCTTCGCGCGTCGCGCCGTAGAGCGTGAGATAGAGACCCACGTCGAAAATTCTCTCCTGCGCCTGCTGGAGGTTGTCGCGCAGCTGTTCGAGGTCGCCGTAGGCGGTGTCGAGCATCGGGTCGCGCACCATGCCTTTCTCCTCGCGCGAGGCGATCTGGCTCTGGATCTCCGCCACCTTTTTCTGGAACTTGCGCAGCATCTCGTTGGTGTCCATCGGGTGCACGAAGATCGAGATATCGATCACCTTGTCCATGTTGATGATCGGCGCGAACCAGCCGGTCGTCAAAAAGCGCGGATATGAGATCACGAAGAACGTGCGCGCGATCTTCTCGCCGAGGTCGAGCTCGTGCGAAGTGATCTTGAGCGCGTGCGGCGCGATGACATCCTGCAGGTCGAGTACGCCGGTGCGGTAGATCTCATCGGGCAAAACCGGCAAGACCTCGGGCGACTCCGTTTTTTTCTTGCCGAACGGGAGCAGGTCGGTGAGCGCCATACTATTGTTGTGCGTTTAAGGGCATGGGTTTCCCCTCTTCCCCCGGATTGAACATCTTATAGAGAAGCTCGATCGCCTCTTCCGTGCCGAGCTGCACGGTGCGCACGCCGGTGCGCACGAGACCTTGCTGCACGATCGCGATGCGCTGCTCGAGCTGCGTCACCTGTTCTTCAAAGGTCTTGTTCGCTTCATCCGCGCTGCCACTGCCTTTGCCGAGCGACAGGAGCGAGAGCGCGCCGCCGGTTTTGGTGAGCGCGGGCGGGGTGTACGGCACGACGACGAAAAAGTTTTTCGTCATGATGTTCGCCGCCTCGGTGAAGCTACGGATGAATTCGATGTATTCCCGGATCTGCACGCGCATGAGATCGTCGAGCTGCTCTTTATACGCCGCCTCGAGCGTCGCGACGTACGGACGGATGTCGAGCATGCGCGACTGCACGAAGATCTGCACGGAAAAATCGAGCGAGTTGAGAAAGTTCTGGAACTGCACGATGAACGCGGTCTGCTCGTCCTCCGACTTGAGCGCGAAGTTCAGAGAGGACGCAAGGAGGACAGCGCGCAGGCTCGTGTCCTTCATCACGATGATGCCGTCGCGCACTTCAGCGACGGGAACGAACTCCTGCGTCGAGCGGGTATTGGCGCGCGGATTGGCTGTGGTTTCCGGCATATCAGGCGTGTCGGCCCTGCATGTGGGCGATTATTTCCTCGGGCGTGCGTATCGCGACCACGGAGCGCGCTTCCCGGTCTTCTTCGGAGGAGACGCCCGCGGCGATACGTTCTTTGATGTCGAGCGACCAAGCGAGGTCGTGCAAGCGGGAATCAGAAAGATGCGGAATGTATACCTGTGCGGTCGGCTGCTCGGCGGCCTTTTTCGGCGCGACTTTCTTGGGAACGTTGTTCCAGAGGTAGAGCTTGCTATGGAGGAGGTAGTAGAACGCCGTTTCCGCGGCGAGGAGGAAAGGGCGGCCGTTGTACTGCACGAAAGCCAGTGCCACCGTCATTCCGGCGATGATCGCGATAAGCGGTGCAGCGACCAAAAGCGGCAGCGCGCGCCACAGGAGATATGCGGTGCCCGCGCCGCCGGCGAGGAAGACGAACTGTTTAAACGTGAAGGGGCCGAAGATCTTGTCTTCCACTTCGATAAACTGCGGTACCTGGAACTGCATCGCTTTCAGTATATCAAGCGATGCGCGATGCCCGCGTTTGTTATGCAATTTGTTCGCGGTACGGGTCTCCTTCTATCGCGGTACGCTCATGGCTCGGCATGGACGCGGCATAATTCTGTGAAACTGGGGCGCGCTCAACCTTTTTTTCGGGTGCGGGCGACGGTGGAGTCGCCGGGACGACGGGCGTTGCCGCCAGTTGCGGAGCCGACGGCGCGATCGGCGCTGAAGGAGCGGTCGGCGCGGCTTCATGAGGCGTTTCCGCTATCGGCTCTCCAGGCAGCGGATTTTGCGTGGGAGCATCGAGCCGGCGATCCAATTCGCCTCTGATTGGTTCAAAAACGACCTTTGAGATGTCATCTGCCAGCGCACGTGCAGCCTCCGCATCGATACCCACTTCCTTTGCGATGTTGCCCGCAAGATCTTCCGTCTTCTGGAAGCCGAGCAAAGTCAGCATTACCTCATTCTCAAGAAGCGCCCACTGATCGATGTGGAGCTTGTGGGTCTCGGCGAGCGCGCGCAGGTGTTGCTCGACGCTCGCCGACGTGATCGCGTCCTGCACGATCTTCGGGAGCGACTTGAATCGCTCACTTAGTTTTTGATCGAGTTGCGTGTCATCCATATCAGTGGGCGGGTGGCGGCGACGGCGGTGTCGGAGGCGGCGTGGGCGAGATCGGCGATGACGGCGTCTGCGGCGGCTCTCCGGTGCCGATCTCTTTATTCATATCCTGGAAGAATCGCTTCATGCGACCTTCGGCGCTCGTGCGCTTCTTGAACGCGCTGCGGACCTCGTCGACGACGAACGGCCGGTCGGCCGGATTTTCGGCGACCTGCCGACCTGCTTCGGCCGCCGCGTCGACGAGACCTGCATGCATGGCGTTGATCTCGCGGTCGCCCGCTTCCTTCGCCTCCGTACGGATCTGCTGATCGAGCTGCTTGAGCGCGTTCTCTTTTTGTCTGACATCGCGATCGGCGTTGGCGACCTGCGTGTCGAGATTCTCGATCTGCGTATTCGCTTGTGCGATCTTCGCGTCGAGATCCGTGATCGGCTGGCGCGCTTGCTTGATCTCGGATTCGATCTGCTCGACCTGTGCGGTGACGCGCTGGATCTTCGCTTGCTCGGTGCGGAGCTCCGCGCCGCGCTTCACTTCGACGGTCTCCTTCTCCGCTTTGAGCTTCGTGATCTCTGCTGGGTTGGTCTCGATCGCGATCTTGCGGTCGAGTTCGACCTGCTGATTGTTCGCGCGCTCGTTTATCTCCTTGGTATTCGTCTGCACTTCTTTGGTGATCGTTTCCTTTTCTTTGACGGCGGCTTCATGTCGCGGCTGAATGCCCTTCACGATCTTGTCGACTTCGGCCGCGCGCGACTCGCGATCCTTCTTCGCCTGTTCCTGCTCTTGCGTGAGGCGCGCTTTGTCGGTCGCTGCCTGCTTCCTGATGCCGTCTTGGGTCGCGCGCGCGATGCGCAGCTGCTCGTTGAGTGCGGTGCGCTCCCCTTCGTGGCGCCGTTCCGCTTCGCGTCGGTGCTTTTCCTGGATCGCCTGTTCGTCGCCGGCGGTCGGCTCGAGACGCTTGGTGATCTTTTCCGCCTCTTTCGCTTGCCGCTCGACCTTTCCGAGGACGCCGCCGGTCGCTTTTTTCGGCGTCTGTCCGGTGAACGGCTCGGGCACGCCGACCGCTTTTGCTACCGCTTTCGCGGGCGCCGTATCCGCGACGTTGTAATCCTTGCGGGCGACCTCTTCGGCCTTGTCCGCCTTCTTCGCGAGCTTGACGGTGGCTTTCACCTGTTTGTTGTAATCCTTGAGCGCGGCTCGGTACTGCGGCGAGCGCTCGCCGTGCGTGGCCTTCGTGGCCTGTAAGTCGCCGTACATCGTGCCCATCTTCTGGCGCGATGCGCTCAAATCCTGTTTTGCTGTCTCAAGTCGGCCGAGCGCACGCGTGCCGCGTGAAGCCTGCAGCATCGTTCCGAGCAGTGGCCCGCCGACGCCGATCGGCGCGAACGCCGCGACCTTCAGCGCGCCTTGCGCGAGCGTCGAGGGCGTCGCGAGGCCGCTGATCGTGCCGGCGAATTTGCTCGCGAGTCGCAACGAGACGAAAAGGAGTCCCGTGCCGATCATGTAGACCATGATGGTGACCCACGCGCTGCTGTTTTGCGTGAGCTGTTGCGCAGGGTTCGCGATGATCGCGCCCATCGAGATCTTCGTCTGCTGCTGCGCGGCCGTCCCGGCGGCGTTTACGATCGCGAGCGAGATCGCAAGAAAGATCATAAGCAGCGGCGCGAAAGCGGCGCTGTTGATCAGCGTCTTCCACCAGTTATTCCAACCGTATTCGCTCTTCGCAAAATTCGGTATGAGATAGGTCGCGAATGCGAGTGGCCCCGTCAGCATTAAAAAGATGAGGAGTATGCCGCGCGCGATGATCAAAAAGCAGCCGTACGCGAGCACCGCCGCGACCATGGTAAGCATGATGCCGCCGACGAGCCCGAAGGCGAATGCCTGCAGGCCGCTCTGCGTCGATTGCAGCACCTGGTCGGTGACGAGGCCGCTCGAATCCCAGATGCTTGTAATGCCCATCGGCGCGAGGAAGCTGCCCGCGATGTCGAAGCTCGATTGTCCCCCGCCGGGATTCGTCGTCATTTTCGTGTAGACCTGATAGGAGGTGAAGTTCGAAAAGTCGATGATGAGCTTCGTAAAGAGAAGACTGAAGTTAATCAAGACCGCGACGATGAGCACGTTGGCGATAAGCCGCTTCTGTCCGTATTCCTTGAGACCAAGAATGATCGAGATCGCGATAAAGACAAACATGCCGATGATGAGCATGTTGGAGAGATCGCGGAAGACCGTCCACCCGGTGTTGATCGCATCGGTGATCTTCAAATAATCGAGCGTTGAGGCAAAGGCAATGATGATGTGATACGTGAGCGCGTCGAAGAAGTAGCCAGTGATACGAAGGAACGCGCCGCCAATTGTGAGAAACCACGAGCCGAGCCACGACGCAAAGAGCGGCAAGCAGCCGCTCAAATCCGTGCTTTTGATGACGCCGCCGAGCTGGCAGACAAATTCCACTTTTGGCTGCGGGTTCGTCCCGGCGGCGCCTGCTACGCCGGTCGTACCGGCACCTGTTGCTCCGGTCGTTGCGCCCGCACTGCCCGAGACACTCGACGCTTCCGCGATCGGCGCAGCGATAAACGACGTGAACATCACGGCAAGCAAGAGCGCCGCGGTCATCAGGCGTGTACCTATTGCATTGCGTGCGTTACTCATCGTCATATCTTCCATTTCGCGATCCAGCCCTGCTGGGTCGTCGCGTTATTTGCATTGCACCAGCCGACGACATCCTGGCTCGCCTTCGGCGGGTAGACGCCGTTCCACGCAATGTCGGCGCTTCCGTCCGATCCGCCGCCGGCCCATGCCTTCACCGTGTCAGAAACGACGGTCGATGCGCCTTGCTGCACTGCCTTTTGTGCAGCGGTCGCTTGGTCAAGATCTTTCTGCGTATGCAGGAGTCCCTGCGCGACGAGCGAATCTACTTGTTTGATCGCGAGCAGCTGCGCGTCGGTTGAGGACGTATTCGTGACGGCTGCGATGAGCTGATCGAACAGTCGAAGCGCGTTGTCGGAAGCGGCGATATTCTGCGTGACCTGCGAAGAGACCGAAAGCGCCGTCGACCCCGCGATCGCGGATTGCGAGTACACGGTGGATGTCGAGACCTTGAGATTCTCGCCGCTCGGCGCGGTACACGAGCCGTTGGAGTTCGGTGCGCCCGTGCACACCTTTTGAATGATGTTCGTCCAGCACTGGTTCTCGGCGCTCTTGAGCGAATTGACCGAGGTCGTGACCTGGCTTTGGATCGAGCGCCACGTATCATTGTATGCCTTTTCGACCGTACGCGACGCGGCGAGGACGGCGAGCGCGGCGTTGGCCGTTGCGGTGCGGAGTCCGGCGGAGCTCTCTGCTGCCACCTGGTCGAGGTACGAGGGCTGCGAGCCTACCGGCTGCATGAGCCCGGAGAGGCCCTGGTTGTCGCGGATGATCTGCGACGACATGCCGGAGAAGAGCGCCCCGACCATCTGATCGATGTCGTTCGCGCTCTGCTGCTGCTGGAACCCGGACTGCAGCAATTGCTCTTCGTTTGATCCGACGAACCGCCCCGGCGTTTTTGTGATGACGTCGCCGTTCTGATCGACCGATGCGACGTCGTAGATCCCGCCTGCCCACTCGAGTTTGTTCAGCATCGTGTTCACCGCGTCCGCCGCGTCATTCATCACATTCGAGTTGGCCGCTTGATACGCCCAATACTGGCTGCACGCGGGATTCTGTAGCGCGTCGAGCGCGGTCCACACCGATTGCGGATTGCCTTTGAGCGCGGCAGCATCGTCGGTATACGCGCATCCGTAGCCGCTCTGCGGCTGTCGCGTCGAGAGGTAATAGCCGCGTGCCACGGCGCGCGTCACGGTGTCTTTGAATGCGGGGTTGAGCGAGTTGAAGGTTCCGTTCTTAAGGTCGAGCGCGACGATGCGATCGCTCTCCGCGAGCTGATCCTGCCGCAAATTCACCGGGAAGAGCGGCTGCTGGATCGTGTTGCCGTTGGCATCAACGGTCGTGCGGCCGGTCAGGAACGCGACGGTGCCGCCCTTGACCGTCGCGGAGGTGACGTTTTCGCGGATGCGGTCGACGACGCCGCGCAGCACGCACTCCTTATAGACGAGGATGCCCGTATTGAGGGTGACCGCCGCATCATTAACGGGCACGTAGATCCCGCCGATCGCCGCTGTCGTACCGGGCGATCCGCCGTATTGCCCCGCATTGCAGCCGAAGATGCCTTCGCGCTGGAATCCGGACGTGTTCGTCGCCTGCGCATAGCCGACGAGCGGCACGAGGCACGTAAGAAGCGCGACGAAGAATGCGGGCAAGTATCTCATGGCGTTTTCAATCGCTCATAGGTCGCGAGCTTGTCGAAAGAGTTGAGGACGTCGGACTCGGCGTCGTTGTACGTGCGCAAGAGCGCAACAGATGCGATCGGATCATCCGCATGCGTCGCCATCGCGTTGAGCGTCGATGAAAACCGAAGGAGCGCGTTCACGATCTCCGCATGCGTTCCGACGATGTCCGCCGGCACGGTGACAGCTGCTGCGGCGGTGCCCGCATCGTGATAGCGATCGGCTACCGTCTGGAGTTCGCGCAGGTAGCTCTTGTCGCCGGTCGCGACGTAATTGCCGTAGATCTCGTACTCCGCACGGTCGTTCTGCAGAAGCGGCTGGAGCGCGACGCGCATGTCATCGCGATATTTCATCATGCGCGCGTACGAACTATCGGCATCCGTCTTGATCTGCGATGCGCTTACCGGTTCGTACGAGACGTTGGCGCGCACATTCGCCGCGATCTGTGCTGCGGCGGCCGCTGCGGTCGATGAGGAATACGTACCGGACTGCTGGAGCCCCGCATATTCGCCGATGAGCTGCGCCAAAACCTGCGGCGCGATGATGTCGATCGCGTCTCCCGCGGTCGGATCGCTCGACGTCGAGAGCCCGAGCAGCAGCTTCTCCTGTTCCCAGCTTGCGTTATCTTCTGCGACCGGGCTCGTTGACGATGCGGCAACGGTAGTAAGCGGCGCCGGGCGAATCATCGCGTAGGCGCGGTACGTCGCAACGCACAGCAAGAGCGCGATCGATCCGAGCGCGGCGATCGTAAGCGGAGTGAGCGGTATGTGTCGGTATGCGCGCACCATACAAGTATAGCGTGCGACCGGACGCGTTTTTCGGCTTTCCCCCAGATTTTTCGCCCCTTTTTAGAAACTTCCGGTGTTCGAGAACATGAATGCCGCGCCGCCTTCGGTTTTATCGAATGACACCCCCGCGACCGCGAAAATCGTCGCAAGCGCTATATAATCGCGCGTGAATCCGTCCGCGGAAGCGTTGTAGCTCGTGATCGCGGCGAGAAATTCGCCGTCATTCTTAGCGAGCGCGATCGCTTTGAGCTTCTGCCCGATCATCTGGTAGTCCCGTGCAAGGTTCCCGTTGGCCGCGCGCGCCTGATCGGGCACGTGCGGAAGCACCGCTAATTGCGCCCCGGCAGCGGTCAGATCGTCGCCGAGGCTCGCAAGCGCGAGCGATTTCAATGCATTGCCGCGATCGGCAGCCTGTGCCGCGAGGATCTGCACTTCGTCCGGATGGGCGTCCTCAAACGAGCGGACGATCGTTCCTGCGACGTTGCCATACTCATAAAGCGCGTCTTGTGCGGCCGTCCGCTTTTTCTGCGTCGATGTGCTGACGAATCCTTGGGGAATGAACGAATACGCGTTCTTTGAGTCGATATTCACCGTGCTCGTCGTCTGTGCGGCGGCCGGGCGCATGAGCTGCGCGAGGAAATTGTCGAAATCCATGTCGCTCGACTGCGCCGGCACCGTCGTTTGCGGTGCCGGCGGATGAAAGATATGGATCGTGCCGGTCGTCGTCGCGCCGAACAGCGGCGGCGCAACGGCGGAGTTGTCGCGGTAATACGGTGAGAAGGAGGTCGGATTGATGAGCGTCGTTGCGTTGCTCCCCCAGGCGTCGGATGCGCCGTTTATCGCATGCGGCGTGCGACTCATCACGATCGTGCCGCCGATAAGGAAAAGCATGATCGCGATCGCGCAGAGGATCGCGAACGGATGCGAAAGTATTGCGCGCCGCGGCGCCTCGTTCGGCATCCTTGAATGATACAATACGCTCATGTCGATGCGCGCCGCACTCGCCGCCGCCGTGATCTCGTTTCTTTTTCCACTCGCCGCGTACGCGTTTCCGTTCGGCGGGCAGATAGGACAGATCGTTTTCTGCTACAACAACGCGATCTGGGCGCGCGTGGGACCGCCGGTCGGCGGCGACTACATCTGGACGCCCGGTACGCAGACGTACCGCTTCGGACCGCCCTCGCATTCCGGCCAATGGCTTCTCGGGCTCGCCGGCGCGCCGTACTACTGCCTGGTCTCGATCGTGCCGATCATCGTCTACCCTGGCATCAATATCACGATGATGGGGAGCTCACAGTAAAAAAACAGTGCCTGCGCACTGTTTTTCACTGATGAGCTCGGCCGCAGGTATATCGCGCCAGCAGGCGCGATGCCGAGGCGGGCTCGCGAAATTTTTCCTTTCAAGCAAGCGCCTTCGCCAACGCCTTCCACCCCTCCGCATGGATCGTCTCCGCGCGCGCGTTCGCGGCGATGCCGGCGCGCTCGAGCGCGCGGAGCGCGCGCTCTTTTCCGAATGCGGCCGCCAGGTTATTGGAGATCGTCTTGCGTTTCGACGCGAATCCGGCACGCACCAGCGTGAAGAAATCTTTTTCAGCGATATCGCTGAAGAACCGTTTCGAAACAGAATCGATAAGCAGGATGGCGGAATCGACCGAGGGCGGCGGAGAAAAATGCGTGCGCGACACTTTCGCGATCAGTTTCGGTGTGCCGTACACTTTGACGGAAATGGAGAGGATGCTTTCCGTTTCGCTTACGATGCGCTGCGCGACTTCTTTCTGCACGAGAAGCGCCATCGCGCGCGGCGGCATACCGCTCTCAAGAAAACTGCGAATGATCTCACCCGTGATGTAATACGGAATGTTCGCAGCGACGACGTATCGCTCAAGATGCAATTTCTCGGGTGAAACATCGCGCACGTCGCTTTCGATGAGCGTGAGTCGTCCGGAAGCGATCTCGGCTTGAAAGGCATCGCGCAAGAACGCAACGAGCGACGGATCTTTTTCGATCGCGATGACCTTCCCGAGCGCGAGTAATTCTCGCGTGAGCACGCCTTTGCCGGGACCGATCTCGACGATCGTTTCATTTTCTTTTGGCATCGCTGCGTGTGCGAGCTTCGCCGCCGCCCAGCGATGTATAAGAAAATGCTGTCCGAGCCGCGCGACGGTCTTCTTCATCATCTATCTAATAACATCTTCGTCATCCAAAAGCGATCGTTTTCTCTCAAAGGTCTGCACGAGCCGCGCGTCTATATCGTCGATGAATTCGGACGGTACGGTGAATTCTCGTGACCCGTATTTCAGGCGCTGCGACGCGTACGTGAGATACAGGCGTGTGCGCGCCCGCGTGATCGCGACATAAAACAGCCGGCGCTCTTCTTCCTCGTCGCGATCGTCGCTCTCGCGCATCGAAGGAAATAGCCCCTGCTCGAGTCCCGTTACGAAGACGGCATCGAATTCGAGCCCCTTCGACGCATGGATCGTCATGAGCGAGACGGCGTTGTGCGAATCTTCGAGCTGGTCCTGGTCGCTCTGCAGCGCCGCTTCCTCAAGGAGATGCTCGATCCCCTGCGGCGGCTCTTCGTCGTCGTAGCGCGTCGCGAAGTTCTGCAGCTCACGGATGTTCTCGAGGCGCTCGCGCCCCTCTTCGGTTTTTTCGTAGAGGGTTTGCATGCCGGAAGCCTCGATCGTGACGGCCACCGCTTCGGATGCCGGCACGATCTTGATCGCATGCGCGATCTTCGCGAGCGTCTCGCGAAATGCGACGACTTTCGTCCGTGCTCCCGCCGGAAGATCCGCGTCGAGGCCGGCCAGCATTTTCTCAAGCGTCACCTTGCCGATCCCGCGCGGCGGGACGCCGACGATCCGCTGCAGATCGACGCGCGCGTTCGTATTCATCGCTGCACGCAAGTAGCTCAAGGTGTCTTTCACCTCTTTGCGCTCGAAGAAACGCGTGCCTAAGACGCGGTACGGCACGCCTGCGTGCAACATCGCCTCTTCGATGCCGCGCGATTGGAAATTCTCGCGATATAAAACAGCGATCTCTTTGGGTGGCGTACCCGTTTCGATGAGCCGCGCGGCTTCTTGCGCGATGAACCACGCTTCATCGATCTCATTCACGCCGCCGTAGAGCGCGATCGGCTCTCCCGTCCCTTGATCCGTGAAAAGCGTCTTGGGCTTTCTGCGCTTATTTTTCTCGATCACGCCGTTGGCTGCGGTAAGGATGGTACGGGTCGAGCGGTAGTTCTGTTCGAGCGTAACGACTTTCGTACCGGGGAACGCGAGCTCGAACTGCAAAAGATGCGCGATGTCCGCGCCGCGCCATGAGTAAATATTCTGATCCGTGTCGCCGACGACACAGATGTTCTTGCGCTCTCCGGCGAGGATCGCGGCGATCTCATATTGCGCCTTGTTCGTATCCTGATATTCGTCGATCGTGATGTAGTGCCAGCGCCCCTGCAGAAGCGCGCGCTCTCTCTCTGATGAGCGAAGCAGCGTGAGCGTGCGGAAAAGCAGATCGTCGAAATCGAGCGCTCCCTCTTCGTGCAATGCTTTTTCGTAGAGTGCCCACGCCTGCGCGACCGTATTTTCGCGGAATGTTCGCGCTTGTGCGGCGTATTCCGTCACGGAGACACCGTCGCCTTTTTGCCGCGAGATCGTGCCGAGGATATTGCGCGGCGGCCACTGCTCGATCGAGAGCTTTTCGAGCGCCGCTTTGACCGCGCGGACGGAGTCGTCGCGATCCCAGATCGTGAATCCGCGGGTAAGCCCCGCCTCTTCGTGAAATTCGCGCAACAGCCGCACGCCGAGGGAGTGGAAGGTCGACACGAACGGCAACCCTTTGCCTTCCGGAACGAGCGCGCGCACGCGATCTCGCATCTCGGCAGCCGCCTTATTCGTAAAGGTGACAGCGAGGATCTGCCGAGCTGGGATCCCCTTTTCGATCATGTGGGCGATTCGATGGGTGATCGTCTTCGTTTTACCAGCGCCCGCGCCGGCGACGATGAGCAAGGGGCCTTCGAGGTACTCGGCTGCCTCGCGTTGCCGCTCGTTGAGTCCCTCGAGATATTTCATTTCGAGACTATAGCATCAGGCCTCACCCGCGAGTGTGGCAGCGTTTGTCGGAAACTCCACAGACGACGGTCGAGGATGGAGCGATTTCCGCAGCAGCGGAATCGCGTTTTCCGGCAAACGCTGCCACCGAGGCACAAAGTTGACAAACAAGCTATCCACTCGCCCATCCGAATATGAATTGACTATGAAAGGGGCTTTGGGTAGGGTGAATGCACCAGTGGCACTTCACGATACTTACTGAAGGCGCTCAAAAACGGAGGTTTTGAGCCATTTTCCCGAAAGACCGATCGTGCCATTGGCCAAAACTGGCTATAAGTCTCAATAAAAGAGGGTATCGGCGGCAAAGCCCCGGTTTCACTACCCTTTTTGGGCACGAAAGGCCAGGAAAACGCCTATTAGAGTCACCAAACAGGAAAGCCGCGGCACACGTTTGCGCGGAAGGATATATAAAGGAAAGCGTCTGGCGACCGCCGCCGTCTCTTTGATATCGCTCATGCTCGTCATGGGTACGCTTTTGCCCGCCGTCGCGCGGGCGTCCGTTTTGACCGCCATCCTTTCATCTATTACGGGCCGTGTCG
>JAFAPB010000006.1 GCA_019247335.1 Candidatus Kaiserbacteria bacterium | reverse complement strand
AGCTCTGATCGGTTCAAACTACGAAGGCCTGGTAAGTCCGCTCGGACGGCCATGTGTCTTCAACGGGCCGCGGGATCATCCGGCTACGCACGAATTGCCGCACACGGCTTACAGAAACAGCGCCAGATTGAACTTCGCTTAATTCGTCTCGGCGTTCCGAGCCGCCGAGATTTCTCTTTAAATATGGCGATCTCGGGTGCCGAGATTACTGCACGATGCGCCAACCCTGTTTCAAAAGCTCTTCCGCTTTTTTGTATTTCAGCTCTCTTGTCTCGGATCCATTAGTCACCGTGACCCGGTCATTACGCTCGTATTCACGCTTCGGCTGGGGATAGGCGCCGGCCGTAATCGAGACCGCGGCATTGTGGATAACCTGCTGCGCGGGAGCCGCCGAGACGGTCAACGTCGGCGCCGCACCGAGGTTCTTGATCGCCGCTGCAGCTTGCGTGGCATAGGTATCTTCCATGGTTTGGAAGAGTCGGAGGCCTTCCTTTTTGTATTCGACGAGCGGATCGCGCTGGCCATACGCGCGCAGATTCACCGAGCTGCGCAAATATTCCATCGCCTCGAGATGCTCCACCCAGAGATAATCGATCCCCTGCAAAAGAAGACGTCGCACATTCGGGTAGAAGTTCTCGCCGAGCTCCTCCTTTTTCGTTTTGATTGCTTTTTCGAATTCCTCATCGCCGAGCGAAAGACGGGTGAGCTCTTCGTCGATCGCGTCGGTGCCGGCGGTAAGCAGCATGCGGCGACGCGCATAAATGCTCTGTCGCTGGATATTCAATACGTCGTCGTACGCGAGCACGTGCTTGCGCGCATCGAAATTCAATTCCTCGATCTTGGTCTGCGCTTTCTCGAGCGAGCGCGTGATCATCGAATTGTAGATCGGTTCGTCCTCCGGGATCTTGAAGGTCCCCATCACCCGCTTGATCATGTCGGACGCAAAGATGCGCATGAGCGAGTCCTCAAGCGAGACAAAGAATTGCGTCTCTCCCGGATCGCCCTGACGGCCGGCGCGGCCGCGCAGCTGATTGTCGATGCGGCGCGCTTCGTGCCGCTCGGTGCCCAGCACGAAAAGGCCGCCGAGATTTTTTACCTCCTCATACGATTCATCCGATCCGGGATTACCACCGAGCTTGATGTCAACACCGCGCCCTGCCATGTTGGTCGCGATCGTGACTCCCCCGCGGCGTCCGGCTTGCGCGATGATCTCGCCTTCGCGCTCGTGATTTTTCGCATTGAGGAGTTCGTGCGGTATCCCCTCTTGTTTGAAGTACGCGGAGAGCAGCTCGTTCTTTTCGACGGATACGGTGCCGACCAAAACCGGCTGCCCTTTCTGATGAAGCTCTTTGACGGTACGCGCGATCGCACGCATCTTGCCGCTTTCCGTCTGGAACATGAGATCGTCGCGGTCGGTACGGCGAACTTCTTTATTGGTCGGTATCGCGACCGTGTTAAGCCCGTAAACCTTATAGAATTCCTCCGAGCTCGTGGCCGCTGTACCCGTCATGCCGGCGAGTTTGTCGTAGAGACGGAAATAGTTCTGGAACGTGATCGAGGCGAACGTGCGGGACTCCTGCTGTATCGAGACGCCCTCTTTGGCTTCGATCGCCTGGTGGAGGCCGTCCGACCAGCGTCGTCCCGGCTGCAGACGCCCCGTGAATTCATCGACAATGACGATGACCCCGTCGCGGACTACATACTCTTTGTCGCGATGGAAGAGCGCCCGCGCGCGCACGGCGGTCTCCAAGTGATGAACGAATTTGATGCCCTGATCGGTATAGATATTGTCGATGCCGAGGGCTTTTTCGGCCTTTTCGATGCCCTGATCGGTGAGGGCGATCTGTTTGTGCTTCTCGTCGGTCGTATAGTCCTCCTCCGCGACCATGGTCGCCGCGATCCCGGCGAATTTGCCGTAGAGCGACTCCGCGTCGGCGACCGGCGCCGAGATGATGAGCGGCGTTCGGGCCTCGTCTATTAATATAGAGTCGATCTCGTCGACGATCGCGAAATGGTAGCCGCCCCGCTCCGGGAGGCGTTGGCGGAGCTGCTCGGGCATGTATTCGAGGTTGTCTCGGAGATAGTCGAATCCGAACTCGTTGTTCGTGCCATAGGTGATATCCGCCTCGTACGCTTCGCGTCGCGTCGACGGCCGCAGAAAGTCGTGCATGACCTTAAAGCTGCCGGTCGCGTCGACCTCTTTCTCTTCCTCCGCTCGGGCGTCCTCCTGGACATGCGCCGGATCATAGAGAAACGAGGCCTCGTGATTGAGGACGCCAACCGACATGCCGAGCGCGTTGTACACCTGTCCCATCCAGACCGCATCGCGGCGGGAGAGGTAATCGTTGACCGTGACGACGTGCACACCCTTGTTTTCGAGCGCGTTCAAATACGCCGGCAAGGTCGCGACGAGCGTCTTTCCTTCGCCCGTGCGCATCTCGGCGATATTGCCCTGGTGCAGCACCATGCCGCCGATCAGCTGCACGTCGAAATGACGCTGCCCGAGCGTTCGGCGGGCCGCTTCGCGCACGGCGGCGAAGGCCTCGGGCGCGAGGTCTTCGAGGGTCTCGCCTGCCGCAAGGCGGTTGCGGAATGCGTGCGTTTTGAGCTTCAGCGCCTCGTCGGAAAGTCCCTTGAATGAGTCCTCGAACGCGTTCACCGCGGCAACGATGGGCTCCGCTTTTTTGAGCGCGGACGTGCTCTCATCGCCGAAAAGCTTATTCCAAAATGCCATTGGGGCATCCTACATCAAATCGCGGCTCGATGCGATTCTCTAGAACAAAAACGATCCCCTTTCGGGGATCGCTTCTCCGGTACCGGAGAGAAACCTTAGCGGCGCTTCTTCGCCTTCTTGGCCTTCTTGGCCTTCTTCTTCTTTGCCATATCGATTTTTTAACTTCGTCTTGAGTATTAAACTCGACCCGCTTCGCGCGAAACGCGTTTAGCGTTTTATTAATTATTGCATCACATGCGGTATGTGATGCGAATTAAGAATATTGATGTGGATAACTTCTGCCCGCTCAAAAAAAATTTGTATGAGCATATGCTCACCAAAATAAATTGGACGAAGTGGGGCATCTCCCGATCAAAAAAAGCAGTTCTCGTTCGCACGAGTAACGGATTGCGGCGCAAAAAAGCGACGCCGCTCGTCGGACAAACAAAAAAGGCGCACAGCGGAGGACGGGTGCGAGCTCCAAAAAGTGAAAGTCTTATGTGAGTGCCGCCGCCCTCCGCAATACGCCCTTTTTCTCGCTCTCGGAAGCGTAGCATCGAGCGAGGCTTTGACAAGCAACTTCTTCATATATAATAGGCCGGTGAGTGCCATAACAGGCGCTTCAAAGAAAGTCGCGTAAGTACCCGCCGCAAGGCGGGTACTGCGTTTTTGTCCTTATTGAATTTTCACTGTCCCGTTCTTGATCTGCTGGATGAGCGGGTCAGCCTGCGATGCCACTTCGGGGATCGCCGCTTCGGCGGCCTGCAGCGCTGCTACCGCATCGGCTCTGTCGCCTCCTTCGTAATAGATCGCCGCAAGCGTGAAGTATGCCTGTGCGTCGGTCGAATTGACCGCGATATATGCCTTCCAGAGCGGCGCCGCTTTCAGATATTCCTTTTTCGATACGTAGGCGGAGAGGATGCGCGGGTCCGCGGCATCGCCTTTAGCGATAAGCGGCGCGAGTACCTGGTCCGCGTCGCTCTCTTTGCCCGCACGGATCAGGGCCGCTGCGTAGTAGAGGCGGGCATCGCCGTATTCGGGCTCGAGATCGAGCGCCGCTTTGTAGTAGCCCAGCGCGGCCTGCAAATCGCCACGCGCCTGCGCGTTCTGACCAAGCTCAAAGTAGATGCTCTGCTTCTGGGGGGACAGGTCGTGCGCCTTCTGCAGCGCCACCGCGGCGTCGCCGTAATCTCCGTAGGCGTCGTAGAGCATGCCGAGAAAGAGCGGGAATCGCGCATCGAGCGGTGAGGCCGCCGACTGCGCCTTGAGCTCGCTCGTCGCACTCTGGAAGAACTGCTGTTTCTCATCGGTCGTCGCGCCGGAGAGATTCGCGACCTGCGTCGCCGCCTGGGCGAGCTGTTCGCGCGCTTCCTGCGTACCATAGGTACCGTACGCGATCGCATCTTTGAAATATTGCAGATTGGTCAGAATGCTCGATTGCGGCGCGAGTCCCGAGAGGAGCACGCGGTTCGCGGCGAGCGCATGCGCGTTGACGCCCCATGCGGTCCCCCAGACGACGATCGCCGCGGCAAATGCGGCGTACGGCAGCATCGCGCTCTTGAGTTCGCGCGCCGCGACGAGCCGGCGGCTCTCAAGCGCTTCACTCGAGCGAACGATGACGTACGCAAGGATCGTCCCGAAGAGGATGTAGCTGGTGATATTGTCGAAAACAAAGAAGTTGTGGCAGAAGTACGCGACCAAAAGTCCGGTCAGGATGCTGCGTTCGGCGATCGTAAAGCCCTTGCGCCAGATCGCCCACAAGGTCGCGGCGAAAACCGAGAG
>JAFAPB010000042.1 GCA_019247335.1 Candidatus Kaiserbacteria bacterium | reverse complement strand
CTATCTTGGCGGCGATCGCGATGATCTGCATCGGCTGCGACGCCGCACGTCGCGTTTCTCGCGGACTCGACGTCATCATTCCCTGTCTCGCCTGACGGGCTTGCGCATCGCGGCTCTTGCCCGCGATGCGCATCGTTTTTATGCGAGCGGCGCGTGCTCGATGTCTTCTTTCTTCTTGGGCGTGATGCCGTTCGCGATCAGAATATCTTCGAAATCCTCGCGTTCGATGGTTTCCACTTCGACGAGCCTCACCGATATCGCGTCGAGCGCCTTCCGGTGCTTCGTGATGATCTCTTCCGCTTTCTTGTGCGCCTCCGTGATGATGCGCTTTACCTCGGCATCTACCTGTGCCTGCACTTCTTCCGAGACGTCGCCTTCGACACCCTCGCCGAACATCGCACGCTGCGCGGATGCGGCGAATGCGATCGGGCCCATTTTCTCCGACATGCCGTAGCGCGCGACCATGTTGCGCGCGAGATTGGTGAGGACCTGGAGGTCGTTCGAGGCGCCGGTCGTGATGTCGCCGAAGACGAGCTGCTCCGCGACGTAGCCGCCGAGCGAGACCGCGATATCGTCGAGAAATTCGCGGCGCGACTGCATCTTGCGATCTTCGAACGGGAGTTTGAGCGTGTAGCCTGCCGCGCGTCCGCGGGAAATGATCGAGATCTTGTGCACGGGATCCGCATACGGCAAAACCGACGCGACGAGCGCGTGGCCCGCCTCGTGAAATGCGGTGATCTCTTTTTCCTTTTTATTCAACACATGCGAGCGGCGCTCGGGGCCGAGCATCACTTTTTCGATCGAGCGGATGAGATCGTACTGCGTGATCTCCGTACGGTCTTCCCGCGCGGCGAGGATGGCCGCCTCGTTCATCAGGTTCGCGAGGTCCGCGCCGGAAAACCCAGGCGTCCGCTCCGCGATGACGGAAATTTTCACATCCGGTCCCATCGGCTTCGTCCGCGCGTGCACGTTCAAAATATCTTCGCGATCTTTTCGATCAGGCAGATCGATGACGACACGGCGATCGAAGCGGCCCGGGCGCAAAAGAGCGGGGTCGAGCACATCGGGGCGGTTGGTCGCCGCCATGACGATCACTTTCTCATTCGGCTCGAAGCCGTCCATCTCGACAAGGATCTGATTCAACGTCTGCTCGCGCTCGTCATTACCACCGCCGACGCCCGAGCCGCGGATGCGGCCGACCGCGTCGATCTCGTCCATAAAGATGATCGCTGGCGATGAGCGCTTGGCCGTCTGGAAGAGGTCGCGCACGCGCGATGCGCCGACGCCGACGAACATCTCGACGAATTCAGAACCGGAGATCGAGAAGAACGGCACGCCCGCCTCTCCCGCGACCGCACGCGCAAGCAATGTTTTACCGGTGCCCGGTGCGCCCATAAGAAGCACGCCCTTGGGGATACGTGCGCCGATCTGGATAAACTTCTTCGGATTTTTCAAAAAGTCGACGATCTCGGTCAGTTCCACTTTCGCTTCTTTCGCACCGGCCACATCCGCAAATGTAACTTTCTGCGCGCCGTCCTCCGGATTGATGAGACGCGCCATAGAACGGCCGAACGAGAACGCTTGCATGCCGCCGCCGCGCAGCTGCCGCGAGAGGTACCACACGAGGCCGAGCAAAAGGAGTGCCGGGACGACGATGGGCGCGAGCGTCAAAAACCAGAAGCGTGCGCCGCCCTGCTCTTCGATATCGATCTTCACCGCAGCGAGCTTGTCCTGCGGGATGTTGTATTTGGAGAGCGTGTCGGTAAGCGAGCTTTCGGTCTCTTTGTGAGAGGTCTTGGTCGTTTTGTCGGCGTAGGTCGCGGTGATGCTGTCGCCCTGCACTTCTATAGAAGAGATCTTGCCCGCCGTGATGTCCGCTGCGATCTGGGAGATCGGCACCGATTCGTTCTGCGCGATCACGTACTGGCGGATAAGGCCGTATCCGATCGAGATCACGACGAACGCTGCGAACGCGGCGGCGAGCTGCGTCCACACGCTCGGTCCGTCCGTATTTTTGCGGTTCTTTCGCTTGGTCTCCCGGGAATTCGCCATAGAACGAGAGTATACACAGTATTCCCTCTTTATGAAAAGAACGTGACCTGGTGCGATTCTCTATTCTTTTGCGGTCGCGCTATAGTGACCGCATGCTTGAAAATAAGCGCGTCGGGTTCGATTACGCCATCCTCGAAGAGATCGAGGCCGGTTTGGAATTGCACGGCTTCGAGGTGAAGTCTCTCCGCAAAGGTTTGGGGTCGCTCAAAGGCGCGCGTGTCGGCGTGCGCGGCGGCGAAGCGTATCTGATCGGCGCGTCGATCCCCCCATGGCAGCACGCGAACGCGCCGAAATCGTATGATCCCGAGCGCGCACGCCGATTGCTCCTCAATCAGAAAGAAATCGCGCATGTCGCGAGCGCCGAGGGCGAAAAAGGGTTGACAATAGTGCCGCTTAAGGTGTATAATAAAGGACGTCATCTGAAGCTCCTCCTCGGCATCGCGCGCGGAAAGAAAAAAGAAGATAAGCGTCAAAGCATTCGGGCGCGCGAGGAGAAGCGCCGGATCGAGCGCACCTTGAAAACCAAATAATCCGTGGCCGGTCGTTCGCCACCTCTGATCCTTTCAGGATCGGAGGTGGGGGGTGATCGGTTTCGACAGGAAGATCGGCATCTGTATGCGCGACGCAAAGCTGCGGTACCTTTTGAAACTGCCGCAAATTCTCTAAATGCGACCAAAACCGCATTCGGAGTTCTTTCACCGATTCAGGTGAAGGACCTTCAGCCCGCTTACGCTCTTGCCTAAGCGGCCGTTCACCGACCTCGAAACCTGATAGGGGGTCGGCTGGACGTCACAAAATTCAGGCACTGAGAGAGCCGCTCGCCTCTCTCTAAGATAAGAGCTCGATCTCGTGCGATTCCGTCCGTCTCATACGCACGTGCTCTAAAACTCAAGACGGTCTACGCGTCGTAGACACATATAGATAGTCTCTTTCTGGACGCGGGTTCGATTCCCGCCATCTCCACTACTCTGCAATCCGCCCCTTTGGGCGGTTTTGCATTTGAATAAAAATGCCGCGAATCGGTCGCGGCTCCGGTGCTGTTTTTTCCGCTGCCAGCACGACAGCTGCATCACGAGATCTCCCAGATGTTCATATTCTTGAGCATCGCTTCGAGCTTCTCCGGCTCGTCGGTCTCGAGCGATGAGAGTGTGACGAGTTCGCCGACCTCGTGGCGGATGATATTGCTGAAGCCGATCTTCGAGTAGCGCGCCTCCATCTCATCGATCGTTTCGGGGACGTTTGCTTCGAAGTCGCGCCCGGTGAGCCCGGCGATCGACTGCATGATATCGCGTAGGTCCGGGTCGATCTTTTGGAATGCACGAAGGCGTTGCCGCGAAGTCAGATCCGCCGTGATCCATACTCCGCCACGCTTCTTCTGACGGGCGCGGATGAGCGAGCCCATGCGCTCTTGCTCTTCGAGCGTGAGGTACGGAATGAGTCCGTCGCACACCCACGCGATCCATCCCGGCGGGAGGATGAGATCGAGTGCAGCGAAGTCCCCTTCGCTGACCACATTGAGCGCTTGCCAGACGAGATTGGGCCTCGCGAGACCGAGACTCTCGATGATGCGTTTGTTGTCATCGAGCGCGTTCGGAAGATCGGTCGCGAAATAGTGCAGGCGCGGATCTTCCGTCCACGTGAAAGGACGCTGCGAGAGGCCGGTCGCGAATTCAACGATGTTGGGGCAGTCCCACCTCGCCAAGAGCACGTCCGTTGCCATTTCGCGCGCCTTGAGAAGCGGCGCCATCCACCTGACCCTGTCGACTTTGTCGCCCACGATCCTTTTGAAGGCCGCCTCCGCGCCGGACGCCTCGGCAAGCTCCCGCGCATATGGGAGTCCCGCCATGGCGCGGAAGTAGAGCGCCACCAATGCCGTCGGACTGATTCTGTCGTGTGCAGCCGTAGCCATTTCAGCTCCTGTTTCAAGGATTCCCGCCGCGGTTCGTCGCGGCACGCTGTCGGTATTTTCGACTCCTGGCCGGACTATAGCAAAACTGACTTAAAATTGCGTCCCGCTAAGATATCTCGCTAAAGTTGACAGAGAATAGCGAATTCAGCATAGTCGTCGCAGTTCATCAGGACAAAAACAATGCGCATCTTAGGTGGCGGCGCTTTGCGAAAAAGCGTCTTCTTCTATACGAGCGAATTCACCGCGACCGCGCGATTGAAGCGCGACGGCATCATCGAATCGGATGTACAGCCGCGCAATGCGCTCCAGCGATTCTTCGCGAAGCTTCCGTACCTGCCGCCGAAATCGATCATCTTCACGCTCCTCTTGATCAGCGGCATGAAGCGCAGGGCGAAGATACGATTCGCCCTGATCTTCGCGGGCGTCGCATTCGTGGTGATCATGCTGCTCGAGCAGTACATCGCGAGCGGCAACGAAAAGGAGAAGGTGGAGATGATCGACCGGACACTCGCCGCCTCGCGCCCGCTCATCGTGATCGGCGCGCTCATCTTATATCGCACTTTAGTCGCCGGTTTCCATGCGGCGGAGCACATGGCGATCAATGCGTATCGCCGCTTCGGTCGCGAAGCGCTCGATCATGTGGCGGAGGCATCGCGCATCGATAAGCACTGCATGGGGCGGTTCATCGCGCCGGCGATAACGATCGGCATCGCGCTCTTTCTCGCGCGGCCGTGGCTTGGCAGGGCGCTGCCGTACGTCTCGTTCGCGCTTGCCGAGTCGGTCTTTTGGATCGACACGCTGATCGGTCTCGAGCGAATCAGGATAACGCGTGCGGCGTCGGTTTTCCTGCAGCGGTACCTCACGACGCGGCCGCCGACCAAGCTCGAACTCGCGGTCGGACGCGAAGCCTTGCGGCGCCTCCTTGAAGCGCACGGCGAGATCTAACCGGGGTCGCGGGAAACCGCGACCTCGAACTTTATTTATCTGTCCGTTTGAAACGCATCGCTGACCAGGCCTCGTCTACTGCGACGAGCGAAACGCTCTTGAGGCCGTGTTTTTCCATTTCTCTCCGCAGGACGTCTCTATTCAAATCTGTCTCGATATTTGACGAACCCTTGGGATACGCGACCCAAAGGACGTCAGTGTGTTTTGACGCCACAGCCTTGAGATCCTTTTTATGCTTCGCGAATTCCAGCACGACTCTGCTCCCCCTCCCGCGCACGGCAGAGACTTTCACGCCGTTCGGTTTATTAAATACCTGCAGCGAATTTTCACCCTTCACCTGCAGCTTTTTGAGCAGCGCTTCCATGCCGCCATCCTATCAGCCGATGCTCTTTTTGTATTGCCGCGCCTACGGTATCGTGACGGCAGAACCAGAAGGACATTACGATGCTCAAACAATGGATCGGGGCGCTGCGCTTGCGCGCATCGCTCCTGGCGACTCTCATTGCGGTCGCGAGTTACCGGTTGTGCAGCGTGCGAGTCAGCGTGCTGCCGATCGCGATCGTCTGCGTCATCTGCATGATTACGATGGTACAGAACGATTACCGCGACCGCTTCCACGATGTGAAGAAGGGCAAGCGGCTCGCCTTCGAGCGACCGCGCCAGTTTCTGTGCGTGCTGCTCGCGTTGTGGGTGCTGACGACTGGTCTCATCGCGGTTGCCGCATGGGCGAATCCGTGGACCGGAGTCTTGCTTCTCGCGATGGCGATCGTTGCGCTCGTCTATTCCGAGATCCGGTCGGTTCCGTTTCTCCCGGCGATCGTCGTTTCGCTCACATCGGCGAGCCCAGCGCTTTTGCCGCTCACCGAGGGCACGTCGAATCAGTTGTCTGTCGTACTCTTCGCTGCGATCGCGATCGGCAACTATGGGCGAGAGGTATTCGCTGATATCGCCGACTCGACCATCGACCGCGGCTATAAGCACACGATCCCGTCTGCGACACGGCTAAGACATCCGGAGAAGCTCGCGGGCGTTTTACTTGCGATCGGGGCCTTTCTCGTGCCGATCGTTCATCCGATGGGGATGATGCTCGCGTATGCTACGTGGCCGATCGGAGCGGCAATCGTGTTCGTAACGAAAAACCCCGTGTCGCGGAAGCGATGGCTCTGCATGGACCTCGCGACCGGACTCTTGATCGCCGCTGTGATCGTCAGGTGACGCTCCCCGCCGGAGGCTTCTGTGTCTTCGGCGGATTTCCATTTTATGAGGCAGTGTGCACAACCGCATTTGCGCGAGATATGAGGCATACAATAGATATACATATGAAAAGCAAGGTGGTGCATGCTTTTCTCGTCTCCCTTGAATGGAGGGTGATCGCCTTCGTGATAACCAACATTTTCTTTTGGATAACGACCGGCCAATTCTGGAAAGCGGCGGGCTACGCGCTTACGCTCCAAATTATCCTTTTTGTCACGCAAGTGATCTGGCAGCTCTATCGACATGAGTTCGGCATGCCGCTCGTGCCACGTCGCCGCCCGCACAGAAAATAAACAAACGGCTCCGCAATGCGGAGCCGTTTGTTATTGAGTCGCGCTGCCGGTCGCCGTACCTGAGGGAACCGTATTCGTAGGATTCGGTATGTTCACCTGGATATTCGCTGCCGGATTCTGCACTGCACCGCGATGACGGAGAATATAGTAGCCGCCCGCCGCGACGATGATGAGAAGAATGATGACCGCGACCGCCCAGCCTGCCGAGCTATCGCCGTTATTCGTTCCTCGTTCTGGCGAATTCGTGATGATGGTATCTGCCATATGCGTGAATTAAGAATAAGGACGTATTGTCCCGTTTAAAAGATGAAGTGGAGATGAATCGCGAGCACGATGAGCGCGATGATCAAGGCGCCGTACTCGCTGATCGAGATCGGATTCACCGTGAAATAAAACGCGCGTACCCAATGATCGGTGCGATAGGTCGATTCGATGCGTTCATCTTCTTCGGGCCCCCACCAGAGAATTTCTTTCGTGAGCCTGCCGTCTTTGTCGTGGAAGAGCGAAAGGGACTTTTGAGAAAACGGCCAGAGCCATTTGATTCCCCAGCCGAGAAAAAATGTGTCGTGGATGAGGTGATAGAGAATGCCAAGCGCAAAGAGCGTGCCGATCGCGCGACCGAGTGCGAAAAAAACGAACGGGAAAATGATGGTGTAGAAAAGCGGCCGATGCAGGAGCCCGCGATGCTCCCCTATTACGCGGCGGATGATATTTCCGCGCGGCAAAAATCGCGTCAGCGTATCGAGATCCGGAAAGAGCGCAGCGAAAATTCCGAGGGCGATCCAAGAAGCGGTAAATGGGATCGCGAAATGATTCATCCCCCAGAGGGCGAGCAGGATGCCGGCACCGACATCGATGACCATATCAGTATTGCTTCACGAAAAGCAGCGAAAGCCGCGACGGAATATATTCCCAGAAAGCCCGCTTCGCCCATGCGTCTTTCGTGACTTCGGTCGAGGTCGCTGTATCGCTCGCGAACGTCGCATACAACTGTTTCGCGAGCACGGGGTCGCTCACGCCCATATCATTTTCCTCATTGATCGCGCGTGAACGATTGTCGAGATTTGCGGAACCGATGATGGACCAGATGTCGTCGGCGACGAGTGTCTTCGTATGCAAGAGGCCCGGATACTCGTAGATGCGTATGCCGCTTTTGAGCAGTTCCGAGTAGCTCGCCTCGCTCGCATGATGCACGGGGCTCGAATGCGGCGCCGGTATCAAGACACGTATATCGACGCCGCGCCGCGCCGCATCCTCGAGGGCGTTGCGCATCTCCACGTCGGGCACGAAATACGGATTCGTTATGTAGATCGTCGAGGTCGCGGATCGGATCGAGAGCACGTAGAGCGATTCTACCGGCGTCGTGTATTCGGTCGGCTCCGTGACAACCGGCACGTATGGCACCGTGCCTTTCGCAACGGTCGGGAAGAAATCGGGCCCCGAGATCACCTCGCCTGTCGTCTCGAACCAATCCGTCGAAAATGCGTCCTGTAGATTCTCCGCCATGTCGCCATGCACACGAAACATCATGTCGCGCCACTTATTGGGATCTGTCCCGTTGCCGAGCCAATCGTCGGCGATCGCGACGCCGCCAAGGTAGCCTTCGGTGCCGTCGATCACCATCGTGCGCCGATGCGATCGCGCGTTGATGCGATTCAGGCTGAAGATCGAATTCGGCCGGAAGAGCTCGACTTTCCCGCCCGCGGCTTTGAGCGCTTTCACTTTGTCATCCGGCAGTTTCGCTCCCTGCGCGTCGACGAGTACACGCACCTCGACGCCGCGCATCGCGGCCGCCGTGAGCAAGTCGAAAACATGATCGCTGAACTCGCCGTCGTACCAAATAAAATCTTCGAAATTGATCGAATGCTTCGCACGCGGAATCGATGCTTCGAGCGCCGCGAGAAAGCCGTCGCCGTTTTGTACGGGTTCGACGCGATCGCCGAACCGGACCGATGAATTCGTGACAGCGGCGAGCGCGTCGAGAAACTGCGGCGATCCGACAGAGAGCGGCGCACTCGTCGTAAGTTCCGGCCGCCCCGAGGGAAACGGCACGAGCATAAAAATGAGCGCGAGAAGCACAGCGAGGATGCCGATACCCGCCGCAATAAGCTCGGTTGTCGGGTATTCCTGCAGCCCGCTCAAAAAGGGCGAGCGGCGTATGGCAGCGGCAAAGCGACCCCGTTTCATGATAGCTAGACGCGCGGCGGCGTCCCCTCTTTCTTCGCCTTATTTGACGCGCGGGAAGGAGACCTCCGGCGCGCCCGCAGCGTACGCGGTCACCTGGTACGGCTCGAAAATAAAGATGACGCTGTCTTTGGTCACGTAAAAATTCTGATAGTTGTCCGGCGTCGGTGCGGAGCCCTGCGGATCGATCACGAAATCCCCGAAGTCCTTGTTCAATTGCGCGGTCGCTTGCGCTGAAACTTGCGCGAGCGAGAGTCCGGTCATCTTGAGCGCGTCATCGAGCGTAAGCGCGTGGCCCGTCGCACGATCGTAGTTGAATCCTTCGATGTTCGGCATCGGGTGCGCGCCGCCGGTGTCGATCGATGCGACGACTTTCGCACTCACGACGTCGGGCCCGACATACGTGCTCGATATCATACTGTCGAATTCGTACTTCTCGCTCTGCACGGTGGTCGGCTTATCCTGCGTCGCCTGCTGTTTCAGCTGATTCGCCTGCCCCGTGATCTCGTTTTTGATCGCGGCATCGATCGCGGGAATGCCGAACTGCGGAATGTCGGCTTTCACGATGTAATCGACAGTCTCCTCGGAGATGGTCGAAGTCGACATGCTTGTGGCGTTTTGCGTGGTCGTCGTCGCGTTCTGTGCGACAGGCGCGCTTCCCGTGCGCGTGAAGAGCAGGTACGCGGCAGCGATAACGATGAGTATCGCGAGGATCCAGAGGACGACTTTGTTCATGACTTTACGGTATCACAAAAACACAAAACGACCCCGAGGAAACCCCGGGGTCGAGATGTGAGGCGT
>JAFAPB010000011.1 GCA_019247335.1 Candidatus Kaiserbacteria bacterium | reverse complement strand
GAGCATCGCAAGGAGCGTCTTATCGAGCGTCGCTTTGCGTGCCGACATGGGCGGCTCGGTCAGCTTGTAGGTCGGCTTTTTCGTCTTCTGACGCTCGACGGGACGACCGTCGTGCAAAAAATCCATCGCGAGGTCCATGATGACCTTGTCCCGATTCTTGACGACGCAGCGCCCGGACGCAGTGAATTTTCCGATCACGGTCGCCTCAACATCATGGCGGTCAAAAAGTTTTTTTAACTCTTTCCAATCTCTTTTCGGCACCGCGAGCGTCATGCGCTCTTGCGACTCCGATATCCAGATCTGCCATGGCGAGAGGCCCGGATATTTGAGCGGTACCTTGTCGATATTGACTTCGCAGCCGCCGCACTCTTTTGCCATCTCGGCGACGGAGCAGGAAATGCCGCCCGCGCCGTTGTCGGTGATGCTCGAATAGAGTCCTTTATCGCGCGCCTCGCGCACGATCGCGTCGGAGAGCTTCTTCTGCGTGATCGGGTCGCCGATCTGCACCGCGGTTGCCGGTGAGCCGCTTGAGAGCGACTCCGATGAGAAGGTCGCGCCGTGGATGCCGTCGAGCCCGACTCTGCCGCCGATCACGACGACCATATCCCCTGCCTGCGCTTTTTTCTCATAGAGCTTTCTCCCGCCCGCTTTGCGCGGTATAAGCCCGACCGTGCCCGCGAAAACCAGGGGCTTACCGCGGTAGCGCGGATCCGTCGCAACGAAGCCGAGCGGCGTCGGAATGCCGCTCTGGTTGCCGCCGGCATTAATTCCCTTGATGACGCCCTCGAGAATGCGGCGTGCGGGCAGCAGCGGCTGCTTTTTTTCCTTATCACGATAGAGCCGCGTTGTATCTGCGGGATCCGCGACACAAAATCCGTAAACATTCGCGATCGGCTTTGCGCCGAGCCCGAAGCCGAGCGCGTCGCGATTCACGCCGACGATGCCGGTGATCGAGCCGCCGAACGGATCGAGCGCCGAGGGCGAATTGTGCGTCTCAACTTTGTGCGTCACAAGATACTGGTCGTCGAAGGCGATCGCGCCGGAATTGTCCTTGAATACGGAAACGCAGAAATCATTTTTTCCCTTCTCTTTTCTGATGCGCTGCGTCGCGCCCTTGATGTAGCGCTTGTAAATGCCTTCTTCGATATCGTCGATCGGGTCGGCGAATATCGAGTGCTTGCAGTGTTCCGACCACGTCTGCGCGAGGGATTCGAGCTCGATATCAGTCGGATTGCGTTTGAGCTTCCTGAAGTGATCGCGAATCGTCCGCATGGCACGCAGTGAGAGCGCGAGCGGCCCGCGGCGGCTGCCGTCCTTATTCGGGATGCCTGATCTCCCGATCTTCGCGAGTTCATCGTCGGAAACTTCAAGGTCGACTTCTTCGGCGCGCGGATCCTCGTGCAGACGGACTTTCGGGACGATGAGGGGGATCGTTTTTCCGAAACGCGTGATGGTCGCGCGCTCGATGAGCGGGTTATACAATTCCGCAGCGAATTTCTCGACATCATCGAGGGTGAGCGATCCGCTCAAGAAAATAAAGAGCGAGCTGTAGACGTCCTCACCTTTTTTGAAGGATCGCCCGATCGCATCTTCGATCGTCTGTCGCGCGGTCCTGCCGATGTTGTCGGTGACGCCGGGCAGAAATCCGACCTCGATCGCGTAGGCATATTTGGCCGGCGCGAGAACTCGTGAGAGCGATCCGGATTCGATCACCAGATTCGTGAGCCGCTCGGCTGCTATCTTCAGTTCCGCAACGGAGAGCTTTGCGTCGATCGTATATGAAACGGTGACCGCTGCGTCGGTCACCCTCGCTTTGGGAAATCGGCTCTTGAAAAGCGCGAGAAATCCATTCGCGCGGGCGTCTCCCACTCTCGAGGCTACCGTAATGCGCCGCGCCATGGCGGCATCATACCCTACTCGCCCGTCTCGTCACCTGTGGGTATGATGCCGCCATGCGCCGTAAAAAAGAGAGCCTTATCCTCGGCCCGCTCCTGAAGAAGCTGGCTGCACGGATAGGTGCAAAAGTCCTCATCGAGCCCGAATGGGGGGTCGCCGGAATGATCATCTATAAGAACGGCAAGCACCGCTTCTTTCGCTACAACACGCTTGATCTGAATCCCGTCGGCGCATCCGATATCGCGAAAGATAAAGACTACGCGGCGTTCTTCATGCGAAAGCTCGGTTATCCGACCGTGCTCGGCAAGGCTTTTTTTTCGCGAGAATGGTGTGAACTGATTGACTCAAAACGAAACATTGGCGCCGCATACCGCTATGCCAAGCGGCTCGGCTTTCCCGTTATTGTGAAGCCCAACAGCGGCAGCCAGGGCGGCGGTGTCGCGCTTGTACACGACAAAACAAGTTTCTACCGCGCGCTCAATACTATTTTTAAAAACGACAAGGTCGCGCTCGTGCAGCGCTATATCTCGGCCCGCGACTATCGCATCGTCGTGTTGGACAGCGCCGTCATATCCGCATACGAGCGCGTTCCCCTGAACGTGACCGGTGACGGGCGATCGACGATCCGGCAACTGTTGCGCAAAAAGGTTATGCGCTTTAGGCGCAAGAATCGTGACACGCTCATCAATCTAAAAGACTCGCGTATTCAAGGAAAACTGCGCAGGCAGCGACTCTCCTGGGTTTCGCGCCCGAAGCGAGGCGAGCAGATATTCTTGCTCGATAATGCGAACCTTTCTTCCGGCGGCGATGCTATCGACGTTACGGACCGCATCCATCCGGCGTTCAAAAAACTGGCGATCCGGCTCACACGTGATATGGGACTCCGCATGTGCGGGGTCGATCTTATGGTGCAGGGTGACGTCGCCGATCCGCCCGGGCAATATCACATCCTTGAGATCAACGCGGCACCAGGACTCGACCACTATGTAAAAGGCGGTCGGGAGCAGGTCCGGATCGTGGAGACGCTCTATTTTAAGGTCCTCAAAAGCCTTGCGCGGTAGTGATATTCTATCGGCATGCGCCAGATATACGTCGGCTGCTCGCTTACGCAATCAAGTGATAAGTTCCGGGCGTTCGTCTTTTCCTTCAAGGCGAAACTTGCGAAAGCGGTACCCTGTACCGTGTTGGAATTCAAAGGCTTGACCGAGGGAAGCAATGCCGATGTCTTCGAGCACGACCTGAATAATGTCCGCACCTCGGACGCGCTGATCTTCATTGTCGATTATCCCGCCATCGGGCTTGGGATGGAGATCGGAGAGGCGATCGTATTGAAAAAACCCATTCTCTGCCTCCATGCGAAAGACGCGAGCGTGACTCGAATGCTCCGCGGGGCCTCAGAACTCGGCCGCGTTCGCATGGATACGTACGAAGACGAGGTCGACGCCGTGTCGAAAGCAGCCAATTTCGTCGCGAAGCTTTAACGCTCAAGATCGACCCAGCGATATTTGATGCCGTTCCACTCGTGCGCCTCCTCATGCACGACGGTCGTGAACTCTTTTTCGTACGGCGGGAAAAAAGCATCAGCTTCTTTTTCGTCGTCTACCAGCGTGAGGTACAGCTTATCTACTTGCGGCATCACCTGCGCATACAGATCTGCGCCGCCGCCGATGTGAATTTCCTGCGGGTCGAGCGAGCGCGCGTATTTGAGCGCATCTTCCAGCGAATGCTTCACGACGACGCCTTCGTGCTGCCAGGAAGTGTCGCGTGTCATCACAACATTGGTGCGCCCCGGCAAGGGCCCGCCAACGTAGCCGACGATGGATTCAAAGGTCTTCCGGCCCATGATGATCGGGTGTCCGGATGTGAGCCGTCTGAAACGCTTCAGATCCTCCGGAATATGCCACAACAATTTCCCCTCTTTACCGAGCGCGCGATCCTTCCCGATGGCCGCGACGATGACGATGGGAGGCGTTTTCATGCGGGAACAATACCACACCCCATTTCCCCACGTGGCGCAATCCTCATAAAGCACGGGAGGGCTATAATGACCTTCCCTATGCAGACGTACGAGGTCGAGATCAAAGCCCTCCTCGGAAGCTCCGAGAAAGCCGATGAGATCCGTGCGGCGCTCAAAGAAGTCGATCCGGAGTGCGAGATCACCTCGCGCAACTCGCAGCTGAATCATTACTTCGAAGGCGGGCAACTGCACGCGCTTTTTGATAACGTCGGGCACTATCTCAACGATGACACTAGGAACAAATTCCGCGATCTCATCTCGAAAGCGACGGAATATTCAGTACGCACGCGCGATAAAGACAACATCGTGCTTCTCGTCGTGAAAGCATCGACCGGCGCTGATTCGAGCGAGAACGGCGTGAGCCGGATCGAGATCGAAGCACAAGTGCCGCTCACGCTCATCGAGCTTGACGAGCTCGTCTTGCAAAGCGGCTTTCACTATCAGGCGAAATGGTCGCGCGAGCGAGAAGAATACGCATGCGGCGACATCAACGTCTGCCTCGATAAGAATGCCGGGTACGGATATCTCGCGGAATTCGAGCGGATCGTTGACGATCCGGCGCAATTGCCGAAGGCCCAGGAAGAATTGCGGGAATTTATGGCGAAGATCGGCGCGGAGGAGCTGCCGCAGGACCGTCTTGAGCGCATGTTCGCCTTTTACAACGCGCACTGGCCGGAATACTACGGCACCGATCGCATTTTCATCGTCGAATAATATGTTCCTCTCCGATTCAGATATCAAAAAGGCGGTCTTGAGCGGCGACATCGTCCTGCAGCCGTTCGACCAGGCGCGCCTCCAGCCTGTTTCGTACGACATCCAGCTCGGCAATAAATTTGTTGAGAACGACTCGAGCGGCACGCACTTCGTCGACCCGGCGCGCAAGGTATACGCGAAGACGATCGAAAAGGAG
>JAFAPB010000041.1 GCA_019247335.1 Candidatus Kaiserbacteria bacterium | reverse complement strand
GTCGACGATCGGCTGCAACCGGTGGTCGAATGCCGCGGTTTTCTTGATGCCATCCTCGATCTCCTGCGTCGTGAGACCCACACGCGATGCGATATCCGCTGCCGCAGCGAGGGGCCCCACCATATGGAGGCCGAGGAGGCGCGAGTGCGCGTGAATCGCGACCACGCCGCGAATAAGCGCAAAGGACGTGCCGCGCAGATTGGTCTCGGGCCGCACGATGCGCCACTCGCCTTCAGGGGATTCCACGCGCTCGCGCGAAAAAAGGATATGCGAGGCGGCGGCGCGCTCACGCGCCGCCGCATTCTCCGCATTCACATACACGACACCCTCGCCGATATAATCGGCAAGTTCGAAAATCGTCGCGGCTGTTTGTTCGAGCGTGCCGAATTTCTCCAAATGCGCCTCGTTGACGCCAGTGATGATCCCCCATTGCGGCTCGACGAATTCGCAGAGCTTCCGTATGTCGCCCGGATAATATTCTCCGAGCTCGAAAACGAGCACGTCTTCGCCACCTTCGAGCGAATCGATGAACGAAACAATGCCGAGCGGCGTGTTGAAACTCCCGGGCGGCGCCGCGACCTTCTTTCCTTCGGAGAGTACGGTGCGCAGTATTTCCCGCATGCTCGTTTTCCCGTAGCTGCCGGCGATCGCGATCTTGAGTCCTTTGTGACCTGCCAGCTTTTGTTTCGCTTTCGCGATGAGGCGATTTTCAAGTGGTCGCTGCAGCGCGTTCGCGACAAGCGTAGCGAACCCGAGCGCATACGGTGCGATGAGCGCGTCAAAAACAAGACTCGCCAGCGCGACTAGGAGCGCCGTCGCGGGCGTATGCCAGGCGATCACGATTACGGCGAGAGAAACGACGGCCGAGAAAACGCAGAGTGCTCCATAGAGCGTGCGTGCCTTGGCGGTCCAGACTACGGTCTTTCTCTTCTCGACCGTACGAAAATCGGTCACGCGCGCGAACCATGCAAAATAATCGTGCAAATTATATTCGCTCGCCTGCAGCATGTAGACGAGGCTGCGAAAATAGCGCCGATGAAAGCGTGAGAAAAAGCGCATCATAGGAACTCGATTATTTTTTGTGCGATCGCTTCCGCGTGCTCACGGTGGACGAAGTGCCCGGCCGCCTGGAAAAGCTCGAACTGCGAATCTTTGATGAGTTCCGAGAGTCTGACGCCGTCTTCAAGCGGCGTCTCGGTATCCGCGCTCCCCCAGATAATGAGCGTCGGTTTTTTGATCGCGGCAGCGACGCTGCTTAAGTCTTCCGCGATCGTTCTCTGAAAGATCGCCTTAAGCGGTCCCGCGTTTCCATAGTCGCTTTTTATGCTCTTGTAGAGCCGATCACGCAACCCTTGTTTCATCCGCTTTGGGAGCGGCAGCGTTGCGACCTTGCCGACCGTTGCGAGCGCCTTGAGCGCAGCTGCGCGAACTTTGCGCCGCTTCGCAAGGCCCGCGGCGGCGATCAACACGAGCTTATCTGCCGCGAGCGTTTGCGTCCCGATACCTTTTAAAATGACGCGGCCCCCGAATGAGTGGCCGACAAGTGCATGAGGCGTGATGCCGAGCTTTGAAGCGAAGGCGCCGACAAAGTCGGCATAATCGCCGACCGACCAGGTCTCGCGCGGCAGCTCCGTCCCGCCGAATCCGGGCATATCGAGACGCACAATGCGGAATTTTTCTTTGAGCTGCGCCGCGATCGGATCGAAGGTATGCAGCGTATCCTTCCAGCCGTGGAGCATCAGAATGACGGGTCCCGCGCCCTCATCCATATGTTCCGTCGCGATGTTATTCACGATGATCTTCATATCAGGCTTTGATCCAGCGGTTCGCGGCCGGCGGCCAGATTTTGGTGAGCGGATGCTCGCGGCAATCGTGCACGCGCGCGGGGCACACATACCGTCCGTAGAGCACGAGTCCGTTGTTCACATATTTCCAATCTATGCGCGGGACGAGCGCCTCAAGATCATGCGAGATCTTCGTGAGATCGCGGTTGTCGGAAAGGTCGAATCGATATGCGAAGCGCTTCACATGCGTGTCGGTCGGAATGCCCTCCCATACATTGTAGAGTTCGCCCAAGACCACGTTCGCGGTTTTGTATGCGACGCCGGGCAGCGTCACTAATTCCGGAACCGTGCGCGGCACCGTGCCATCGAAATCCGCGATCACTTTTTTTGCGGCTGCCTGGACCGCTTTCGCTTTGTTGCGGAAAAATGGGATGGACGAGAGCTCCTTTGTGAGCGTCGAGCGATCCGCCTTCGCGAAATCCTGCGGCGTTTTGTATTTCTTGAAGAGGTGCGTGTCGGTCACTTTGTTAACCGCCTTGTCAGTGCACTGCGCCGAGAGCATGACCGCCACGACGAACTGGAACGGCGTCTTATAGTGCAGCTCGCTTTCCGGCTTGGGATACGCCTTTTTGAGATAGGCGATTATCTTTCTTGCCCTCGCCCGCCGCTCGGCCGCTTCTGCCATGGGGGCATCCTAGCACGAGGGCTTATTGGATGGTTATGGGGATCGAAACGGAGTCGTCGTTCTGCGGAAGACCCGAGGGATTGTCTTTTGAGAGCACGAGCGTCGCCGGACCCTTGTAGCCGCTTATGCTCACCTGTGCGGTAAAGGTCACCTGGCCCGTCGTCA
>JAFAPB010000052.1 GCA_019247335.1 Candidatus Kaiserbacteria bacterium | reverse complement strand
ATGCCTTTCACGATGAGATCGGGCCGGTGCAGCTCCGCTTCCGAATCCGCTGCGATCAGAAAGTGTGCCGCACGCAGTTTCCTGATGCGCAGCGCCGCATCCACGCCGCGCGTAAGCGTGCTCGTACCGAGCGCGGCCGCATACCGTCGCGAATCCTCATCGTGCACCTCGCACATGCGAGCGCCGAGCGCTACGGCACCGGAGACGACCAGGATGGGCTCCACGCGATTTTTCGTGAGCCATTCGATCTGCGAAGCGATCGCGCGGAAGCGCGTCGCCGCAAAATGCCCGGATCGCCCGTATACGATGCCGCTTCCTACTTTGATAACCACCCGCTTCATGGGGCCTCCTCCTGAATGAGAAAAACCTCGTCGCTGTAAAGATCAGTCGATCTATACAAGGACGAGGATTCACTTCAAATCGATCGAAGATCGATTGTAAACCACGTGTACCACCTTGATTCGCTTCTGCGTTGCCGCAAAAGCCTCTGTAGCTGACTCCGACTTTCGCCGACATCAGCGTCCCTGTTTTACGGCTGGGCCTCCGTCAGAGCTTATTAGGCTCCGCAGCTCGGGGGTCGGTTCGGGCCTGAGCCCTACTATTCCCGTCAACGCTTTATACGATCAGCGTATCTATGAGCGCCCGTTTGTCAATTCCGCCGGCGCAGCAGCATGATAATTATCAAAACAGCATTCATGCTTACTGCTTGCAGCGGATAAATGAGCGTCGTTACGGAATATACCGAAAGCGCCGGGATTTCCGTGACATATTTTCCTTCCGCGACCAGCCATGAGAGCAGAGATTCAGACATCGGCGCACGCCATGTCTTCCGGATCGTCGGTCCCATCGCAAAAGCGTCGATAGTCGACGCGAGCACGACGGACCACAAAGGGTCCTTCGTCATCAGCCACGGAATGATCGACAGCAGAGCACCGATAAGAAATAGCGCATCAACTCGCGTAATATCTTTCGTGCCGTACTTGAAGCACAGCGCTAAGGTGACAATTTGCAAAAATGCGGTGACGCCCGTTGCCCATGCGCCCGCCCCGCCGCCCGCTACCACCTGCCCGGCAAAGACAATGCTCGTAACGATAACCCAGATAAGGAACGTATAGAGATGCGGCTGCGTTCGCCCTCGAAAAATATCCTTGAAATAGAACGCCATGCTAACGAGCTCAAAGCCGACCGCTGCAAGCCCCAGGACCACTTTTACTTCCATACGAGCATGATAGTACGGAACGCCGTATAATGCGCCGGCTATGACGCAGCCTGACTTTTCCACATCCGTCCGCGCGCTCCGCAAAGATCCCAAGATGGCGGCGCTCATCAAAAAGCACGGGCTGCCCGATCTCACGCGCTACCACGGCAAGATATCGGTTTTCGAATCGCTTCTGCGCTCGATCGTCTATCAGCAGCTCTCCGGTTACGCGGCCGCTGCGATCCATGGGCGCGTGCTCGCGCTTTTTCGGGGCGGCAAGCCCTCGCCGCAGGCGCTCCTCAAGATCCGCGCGCCGCGATTGCGCAAAGCCGGGCTTTCGATACAGAAAATTACTTACGTTCGCGATTTAGCGAAGAAATGCATTGACGGAACCGTTGATGAGAAACGCTTTCCGAAAATGACGAGTGAGGAGATCGTCGAGCATCTTGTCGCCGTCAAAGGCATCGGCGCGTGGACCGCTCACATGATGCTGATCTTCCGATTGCACCGCACCGATATTTTGCCGGTCGGCGACCTCGCGATCCGCAAAGGCTTCCAGAAAGTGTACGGTTTGAAACATATGCCGAGCTCCAAGGAGATGGAGAAGATCGCTTCGCCATGGCGCGATCATGCATCGATCGCCTCCTGGTATCTCTGGCGCGAAATGGATGGCGCGAAGAGCAAGGTCTAGGACTTGCTTTTTGGTTTTTTTGTGTTACAATATCACTAGTCCGGATCGGTTTCCGGCAGCAACCAAGGAAAAACACGATGAGAAAATTTCTCCTCGCTTTCGCCTTCCTGATCGGCTGGGCGAACCTGGCCCAGGCGATGCAATGCATTTACACGCCGACGAGCGGTGGCTTCATCCGCACCTGCACCTGGTGGGGTCCGGTGCAGCGGCAGGGTTATGCCCCGCAGCAATATGCCCCGCAAATGCGGCAGTACGCGCCGCAAGGTCCGCAGATGCCGCAAGGCCGGTTCGTCGGCATCTTTGAATTCGAAGCGAATCCGAGCCCGTACGGCCCCGGCTGGGGACCCCCACGCGACCCGCCCGGCGGCGTCGGGCCTGGGGCGCCCCGCATGTGCGGCGTCTTCAAGTGCTCAAACCAGCCGCCGGAGTACTACCGCGATCCGTATCAGCGTCGTTGATCCGACGCCCTCGTTCTGACGAAAGAGGCCGCTGATCTGATCAGCGGCCTCCGACTTTTTATAGTAAGACGCTACATCTGATACGCCGGTTCTCCGTGCGCCGCGACGTCGAGTCCCTCGACTTCTTCTTTATCAGTGACGCGCAGCGGCATGCGCAGGAAGACGAGCACCTTGAGAATGACCCACGTCGCCGCGAATGAGTAGATGCCGGCCGCGAGCACGGCGACGAGCTGCACGACGAGCTGATGCGGATTGCCGAAGAGCGCGCCGTTCGCGCCGGCGGCATTGATCGCTTTCTCCGCGAAGACGCCGGTCAGTATCGCGCCGGTCAATCCCCCGATGCCGTGACCCGCCCAGACGTCGAGCGTGTCGTCGATCGCAATTTTGCGCGAGCGGAGCGAGACCGCGAGGTACGTCACGACGCCCGTGATGAGGCCGATCGCGATCGACGCCATGGGTCCGACGTAGCCGGATGCCGGTGTGATCGCAACCAAGCCGCAGACGGCGCCGATAGCGGCCGCGATCGCTGACGGCTTCCCTTTCTCCGCCCAGGAGAGCATCGTCCAGGTGAGCGCCGCAGCCGCGGCTGCTGTATTGGTGACGACAAACGCACCCGCCGCGAGCGCGCCCGACGAGAGCGCCGAGCCCGCGTTGAAACCGAACCAGCCGAACCACAGGAGGCCCGCGCCAAGAATGACGAACGGCACGTTGTTCGCGGCCGAGTTGCTCTCAAGCCGTTTGCCGATCAAGAGCGCAGCGGCGAGCGCCGAGAATCCTGCGCTCATATGGACGACGGTACCGCCCGCGAAATCGAGCGCGCCCATCGCGTGCAGCCAGCCGGAGGGCGACCACACCCAGTGCGCGATCGGGTCATAGACCAAGGTCGCCCAGAGCAGCGTGAAGACGACAAGCGTCTTGAAGCGGATGCGTCCGACGAAAGCGCCGATGATGAGCGCGGGCGTGATGATCGCGAACATCGCCTGGAAGATCATAAAGACGAGCGCAGGGATAGTCGCCGCGTAATTCGGATCCGGCGCAAAGCCGACGCCGCGGAGTCCGAAGTATTGCAGTGTGCCGATGAGGCCATGCCCGGCGTCAGGCGCAAATGCGAGTGAGTAGCCGACGACCACCCACTGCACCGAGATGAGCGCGAGAATGATGAGCGACTGCTTGATGACCGAGACGACGTTCTTCGAGGAGACCATGCCGCCGTAGAAGAAGCCGACCGCGGGCGTCATGATCATGACGAGCGCGGCGGATGCGAGCATCCACGCGGTGTCGCCCGTGTTGATCGACGAGGCGTCGTACGCGCCGGCGGATGCGCCCGCGAACGATATCGCGAGATACCCGACGAGCGCACCGAGCGCGAGTAAGATGACCGAAAAACTCCAGAGACGATTTTTCGCCGCGGATGCTAAAAGTTGTTCCATAGAAGCTGGTTGGTTACTTCGTGATGATAAATGACCTCGGTGCGCTTCACGGTCGTACCGAGCGCCTTCGGCGACCGGTCGGCCGCCGCCTGCTTATATTTGATAAATTTCTCCTTACTCTCCTCGCCCATGATTTCGGCGAGCAGCTTGGAAGATTTCGCGAGCGCGATCGCGTCGTAAATGTTGTCCGGCAGGTACCGCAGGCGATCGCGTTTCGTTTCGTCTTTGGTCAGTTTCTTCCCCTCGAGCCCGGTCCTGATGAGGGTGTAGAGCAAGAGGTACGGGTTCGCATCTGGCGCGACCGAGCGGACCTCGATACGCGCGCTCTTTTCGTTGGCGACCGGAATGCGGATCATCGAGCCGCGATCGATCGCCGAGACCTTGATCTGGTTCGGCGCCTCGAAATGCGGATCGAGGCGGCGGTAACTGTTGACCGACGAATTCAGGATGAGGCAGATCTCCGGCGCGTGGTTGAGGATTTTCAACAGGAATTCCCACGCAGCGCTCGAAAGTCCCTCTTCGCCTTTTGCGTCGTAGAAGATGTTCTTGCCGTTTTTGGAGAGGGAGAAATTCGTGTGCATGCCCGAGCCGTTGATGCCCATAAACGGCTTCGGCAGGAAGGTCGCAGTGAGTCCCATCGAACGCGCGACCTGCCGACAGATCAACTTGTAGAGCTGGATATTGTCGGCGGCGCGCACCACCTCGGCATAGGAGAAGTTCATTTCGAACTGCGACGGCGCGACTTCGGGGTGGTCTTTTTCGTTCCTAAAGCCCATCGCGCGCTGCGCCTCCGCCGCAGCGTCAATGAAAACGCGCAGCTTGTCCTGCGGGAGCGAATGATAGTAGCCGCCGGAGGAAATGAGTGAGAAGCCTTTTTGGGCATCGAAATTCTGCTCGGCATTTTCGCCGTCGACCACGAATCCTTCGATCTCGGGCGCCGCATATGCGGTGAGGCCCTGTTTCTTTTTGATATCCGCCGTAAGCATCTTCAGCCGACCGCGAAAATCCGAAATATACGGCGTCCGGTCGCGGTTGAGCACGGTCGCGAAGAAGATCACCTTGCCGGGGCCGAAGATGTCCGACGGCATGTGGCGTATGGACGACCAGTCGACTTCGAGCCGGAGATCCGATTCGTGCTGCGGCGTGAAGCCGCGGATGGACGATCCGTCGAACGTGAGGTTGGAGAGTGAATCGAGCAAGAACTTTTTATCGTAGTCGAGCATGTGGAGCCGACCTTCGATATCCGAAAAGCACAAGGTCACCGCTTTGATGCGTTTCTCTTTTTTGAGGTATTCGACGCAATCCTTCTCGATAGCGGCGGGAGATGCGCTCTCGGCGCGATCCTTCGCCTTGAGGTTCATCTCCTCGAGCTTGTCGTAGGGAATCTCCAAAAAGTTTTTCAAATCCCCCTGCTTAGTATAATTTTCGGCCATATTATGCTAATTTCGCACAAAATTAGTCTTATACAACCGCATACTATCTTCCCCCGTCGTGGAAAACCAGTGGATAGCGCACTACAACACAAAAAGCCCGTCACGTGACGGGCTTTTCTCCTTTTTCAATTGGATTAGTAGGTCGCCGAGCCGGTCCCCGTGCCTGAAGTCGTTACGCCGCTCGTCGTGTTGTCGACGCCGGTATTCGGAAGTCCCGGACTACTGTTGTTATAAGCCGCGACCGCCCACCAGATGCCGGCGATAACGAGGAGCACAATGATCGCTCCCACGATCCACGCGGTCGTATTTGTTCTTGTATTGTCCATAGCTTTTGTTTAGTGAATAAGGCCCCGCCGTGCGAGGAAGACTCACGATAGCGCAGAGGGCGTGAGCGACCGGTGAACGCGCGGTTTAACCCAATATTCAGAAACAGAATGCATGCTTATGGCATGGAGATCTGGTATACCCTCACGGGCGACGTCGAGAAGCGGTCGGCGCAGGACGCGATCCAATGGATCAACGAGCAGCTGTATTCGAAACCGGTGACGCATCTGCGTTTTCTCGTCGCCTCCGCGGGGGGCGACATTGATACGGGCACGAATCTCTACATGTATCTCAAATCGCTTCCCGTCGAGGTCGAGACCATCGGCTTTGGCGTCGTTGACGCGGCCGCCGCGCTCATTTTTCTCGGCGGCAAAAAGCGCCTCGCCGTCGACGGCTGCCGTTTTTTCTTCCACGAAGGCCAATACACGGTGCCGCTGCAGACCGCTCCCCTTTCTTCGCACGAAGAAGCGCTCTCCGTATTCCGCCGCAATCTGCACGAAATGATCTACATCATCGCGCGCGAGACCGGCAATGACACCGAGGTCGTCGCGAACATGCTCCGCAAATCCAAGATCATGCAGACATCCGAAGCGCTCGAGTTCGGACTCTGCAGTGACATCATCGAGAAGCTCCCCTTACAGCAGCAGGAAGCCGGCTTTGGCTTCCGCGAAAGCGGCTCTATAGAGCGCGAATCGCGGCCCCTATCGAAGCGACGGGCACAGCCCCTTCGCGCAGAATCCGAGGATGATCGCCGGATAGATCAATAACGCTTGAAGGCTGCGAGGGCGCGAGTTCCCCGCCGTCGATCGCGAGATCGATCGCGCTCGCCGGCGCGCCGATCTGCGCGAGAATATCGGCAATGTTTCGCAGCGGCTGCTCTCCCGCTTTATTCGCGCTCGTCGCGGTGATCGGCGCGCCGAATTCGCGCACGATCGCAAGGCACAGTTCGCTATCGGGAATGCGGAAGCCGAATGTATCGATCCCGCGTGCGATGCCCATTTCGAGCCCTTCCTTTTTGCGCACAATAAATGTCACCTTGCCTTTGGGTAGCGCTTCAGCGAGCGTGCGAATCCTTTCCGTCATTTCGCCGAAACGCGACGCCATATCAAGGTCAGTGACGAGCGCGTGTATCGGCTTATCCTCGCGACGACCCTTGATCGCGTAAATCTTATCGACCGCACCATTTGAAAACGCGTCGGCCCCGAGCCCGTAGAGCGTGTCGGTCGGAAAAAGCACGACGCCGCCTGCGCGAAAAGTGATCGCTGCGCTCGACGCAATGCCCGCAATATTGTCCTTAAAAATATGTATATCCATCGGTTGAATACTACGAAAAAACGGGGTATTCTGCGAGACGACTAAGCGCGCTTAGCTCAGTGGTAGAGCATCGTCTTGACGTGACGAGGGCCGGGGGTTCGATCCCCTCAGCGCGCACAGATTACGCATCCTGCAAAAAGCCACCGGCTTGGTGCTGCCAGAGTTCGCTGTAGATCCCGCCCCGCGCGACAAGCTGCTCGTGCGTCCCCTCTTCGACGATCCTTCCCTGGTCCATCACGATGATGCGATCCATCTCACGAAGCGTCGAGAGGCGGTGCGCGATCGCGATCACCGTTTTGCCGTGCATGAGTTCGTGCAGCGCTCGCTGGATCTCGACCTCGCTCTCGCTGTCGAGGGCGGAGGTCGCCTCGTCAAGCAGCAAGATCGGCGCATTCTTGAGGATGGCGCGCGCGATCGCGATCCGTTGGCGCTCGCCGCCGGAGAGCTTCACACCGCGCTCGCCCACCATCGATGCATAACCCTGCGGGAGGCGCGAAATGAATTCATGCGCGTGCGCGAGCTTCGCTGCCTGGATCACTTCCTCCTCGCTCGCATCGGGTCTGCCGTATGCGATATTCTCGCTGATCGTGCGATGGAATAAGAGCGGCTCCTGCGGTACAACAGAGATCGCCTGACGGAGGCTCTCCTGCGTCACCGTTGCGATATCAGTGCCATCAATTTTTATCGTTCCCATTTGCAGCGTGTGGTGTCGCAAAATGAGGCGGATCAGCGTGGATTTGCCCGCACCGGATCTACCGACGAGCCCCACACGCTGCCCTGCCGGTATCGCGAGGTTGAGATCGGCAAAAACGGTATTGGCGCCATACGAAAAGGTCACTCCTTCAAAAGCGAGCGCGCCCTGCGCGACGACGAGCGATGCCGCATCAGTTTTATCGGGGATCTCGTGCGGCTCGATGATCTCATCAAGGCTTTCCTCGATCTCGCCCCAGGTCTCCGCGAACTTGTTGAAATTCGATCCGAGCGATTGGAGAAGGCCCTCGACGCGAAAGATGATCGTGAGTACGAGTACGATGTCGCCGACAGAGAGCGTGCCGGTCTTCGCGAGCCCAACGGCGGTGAAGACCATCGCGCTGCCGAACACGACAAGAAGGATGCTGTTGACGACGCGCGTCCACTCACCGAAATACCAGCTCTTCAGGTGCGCGATGCGCTTGTCGTCGGTCGCGGCCTTGAGGCGCTCGATCTCGAATTCACGGCGTGCATATTCCTGCATTGCGCTCACGTTGGTCAAAAGATCGACCGTCGCGCCGTTGATCTTGGTCTCGATATCATGTGCGCGCACCGCGAGCGGGACGCGCTTGTAACCGAGATAGGCGTTGATCGAGACGATGACGATGACCCAGACGAGGAATATCGCCGCTACGAGCGGGCTCACGATCCATGCGATGACGAAGCTCGTGAGCGCATTGACGCCCAGTTCGAGAAATTCCCACAAAAATACGTCGACGATCTCGCGCATACCGGTCGCGGCATGGCGGATCTTGTTCATAATGGAGCCCGCGAAGCGATCCGAGAAATACGCGCGGCTATGCAGTGTCACGTATGAGGTGAGGCCGTAGCGCGCGGTCGCCGCGGCGCCCGTTGCCCAGCGCGCACTCGCGAATCCGCCGAGGCGCCAGAAAAGCTTCGCGCCGCCGAGGAGCGCGATATACACGATGCACCACAGAAGAAGCGGCGTATATGGCGCGCCGTGCGTTACCGCCGCGGCCGCATTGGTGATCAATTTGAATACGTACGAGACGCTCGCGGATACCACATCGGCAGCCGTCGCGAGCGCGGTCGCGAGCACCGCGGCTTTCCAATGCGGCCGCGACGAGAAAAGAAAAAAGCGCAGCGGGCTCTTGCTCAAAGGCAGATCATCGCGCCATATCGACTTCGAGGACTTCATAGGAGGAAGAAAGTAACATTCTAGCCGAAAAACCCGCGCCGGGCTATTCTGGGGCCGTACGTATGAGAATTTTGGGCATCGAAACATCATGCGACGAGGCCGCCGTTTCGCTTATCGAAGCGACGGCCGATTTCGGCGCGGATTTTTCTTACAAAATCCGCGGCACAGGGCTCATGTCGCAGGCGGCGCTTCACGCAGAATACGGGGGCGTCTTCCCCAATCTCGCGAAGCGCGAGCACATCAATAATCTTGTTCCCGTCCTCACGATCGCGCTCAAGGAAGCCGGTGAATTGCACGAGCGCGGAGGACCGTCCTCCATACCACTCGATGCGCTCAAAGAGATCCTGGCCCGCGAAGCCGCGCTCTATGACCAACTCGCTGCTTTTCTGCAAAAATATAAAAAACCGGACCTCGATGCGATCGCGGTCACATACGGCCCCGGGCTCGAGCCCGCGCTCTGGGTAGGGATCAATTTTGCGAAAGCGCTTGCGAAAGCGTGGGACGTGCCGATTGTCGCAGTCGATCATATGGAGGGACACGTTGTTTTGCCGATGATGGACGAGCAAGGATTCAAGCAATTCGAATTCCCCGTGCTCGCGCTCTTGATTTCCGGCGGACACACGGAGCTCATCCTCTCGCATGCATGGCGAAAATACGAGCGCATCGGCGAGACGCGCGACGACGCCGTCGGCGAAGCCTTCGACAAGGTCGCGCGGCTTCTCGGCCTTCCCTATCCGGGCGGCCCGCAGATCGCGCGTCTCGCGTACGAGGCACGTGAGCGCAGCATCACGCCGGATTTCTCATTCACGCGACCCATGCGCAATTCCGGCGATTACGATTTTTCGTTCTCGGGCCTCAAAACGGCGGTGCGTAAATTAGTCGAGGAGCGCTCGCCGCTCTCTGAAGAAATGCGGCTCGCCATCGCGCGCGAGTTCGAAGAGACAGTTGCCGACGTCCTCGTCGAGAAGACCATCGCTGCCGCGGAAGCGCATGGCGCCGACACGGTCGTTGTTGGTGGCGGTGTCTCGGCGAACGCATACATCCGCGAGCGCCTCGCGCTACGCATGATGAACGCTTCCGCCGGGACGCGGCTCCTTTCGCCCGTGCCCGAGCTCGCGACTGACAACGCGATCATGATCGCGCTCGCTGGCTATTTTTCCGCGCTCCAGGATGATTTTGCCGATCCGACGACCCTCGCAGCGGTCGGCAATCTTCGCCTCGAAAAGTGAAGCGGGCTCTGCTACGATAGCCCGATGGATGAGCGAAAGAGCGCCGCACCCGAGGCTTTTTTGAAGCCGTACAACCCGCCGGACCGGGAGCCCGGCATTTTGGCACTATGGGAGAAAAGCGGATACGCGAATCCCGACGTCATGATCGAAAAAGGCCTCACCGCAAAGGATGCGGAGGCTTTTTCCATCGTGCTGCCGCCGCCGAATGTGACCGGGACGCTCCACATGGGCCATGCGGCGATGCTCGCGATCGAAGATATTTTGATCCGCTACCACCGCATGAAAGGCTTCCGCGCGCTCTGGCTGCCAGGGACCGACAGTGCCGCGATCGCGACGCAATCGAAGGTCGAAGGCGAGATATACAAAGCCGAGAAAAAGACGCGTCATGATCTCGGGCGCGAGGAACTTCTGCGCCGCATCGATATTTTCACCGACGAGAGCAAAGCGACGATCATCAACCAGACGAAAAAAATGGGCAGTTCGCTCGATTGGAGCCGCTATGCCTACACGATGGACGAAAAACGCTACGAGGCCGTTATGGAGGCGTTCGTACGCATGTACGATGCGGGCCTCATCTATCGCGGCGACCGTATCGTCAATTGGGATCCCAAACTGCAGACGACCGTCTCCGACGAAGAGATCGAATATGTCGAGCAGAAAGATCCGTTCTATCATTTCCAGTATGGGCCGTTCGTGATCGGCACCGTGCGTCCGGAAACGAAATTCGGCGATAAGTACGTCGTCATGCATCCAGATGACGAGCGCTACAAGAAATTCACACACGGCCAAAAGATCGAACTCGAATGGATCAACGGCCCCATCACCGCTACGGTTATCAAAGACGAGAGCGTCGATATGTCATTCGGCTCCGGCGCGATGACGATCACGCCTGCGCACGATCTCAATGACTTCGAGATCGCGAAACGGCACGGACTCGACATCGAACGCGTCATCGATGATCGCGGCATACTTCTTCCGATCGCGGGCGAGTTCGCGGGACAGCACATCAAAAAAGCGCGCTCGGCGATCGTGGAGAAACTGCAATCAAAAGGCCTCGTCGTGAAGGTAGATGAAGGGTATACGCACAACGTCGCTACCAACAGTCGTGGTGGCGGCATGATCGAACCGCAGATCAAACGCCAGTGGTGGCTCGGCGTAGACCGCGAATTCACGATCGAGCATTCGGAACTGCAGAACATTCCATCCGGTTCGAAAACAACGCTCAAGAAAATCTTACGGTCGGTCATCGAATCAAAAGAAATTCAAATCATGCCGGAGCGATTCGAGAAGATATATTTCCACTGGGTCGATAACCTACGTGACTGGTGTCTCTCGCGACAGCTGTGGTTCGGTCATCGCATTCCGGCGTGGTTTAAGGGCGACGAGGTGAAGGTGCAAAAAAATTCTCCCGGCGAAGGCTGGGAGCAGGATCCCGACACGCTCGACACCTGGTTTTCCTCGGGTTTGTGGACTTTTTCAACGCTCGGGTGGCCCGAGAAGACCGCCGACCTTGAGACGTATCATCCGACATCGGTTTTGGAGACAGGGTATGACATTCTTTTTTTCTGGGTGATCCGTATGATCGAGATGAGTGTTTCGATGACGGGACAGATTCCATTCCGACATGTGTACCTCCACGGTCTCGTGCGCGACGGCCAGGGTCGCAAAATGTCGAAATCGCTGGGCAACATCATCGACCCGCTGACCATGATTGATAAATACGGCGCCGATGCCGCGCGGCTCTCACTTATTATCGGCGCGCAGATGGGCAACGACGTGAAGCTCTCCGAAGATCGGGTTCGCGGCTACAAACATTTCGCAAATAAATTGTGGAACATCACGCGATTCATCCTTGAGAATACGCAGGGAGTAAGCATGAAAGATGGTTTTGATGAACATAACGAGCACGACGACGCGCTCCGCACCGAGCGCCGCCAACTTTTCGCAGATGTGGACAAGCTCATTACCGAATTCCGTCTCGATCTTGCGGCGGATAAGCTGTATCACTATGTATGGGATCGATTCGCTGCGGAGATAATAGAAGACAGTAAAAAGGTATTTAAAGAGGGTTCGGAAGAAGAAAAGACGCGCCGGCAACAGTTCCTCCTCCATACCCTTCAATGGATACTGAAAGGCCTCCACCCCTTCATGCCGTTCGTCACCGAGGCGATCTGGCAGGAGCTGCCTGAAAAAGAGAGTGATCTTTTGATGGTCGCGAAGTGGCCTGTATAACGCGACCGTAAGCCTTCCCTGTACGATATAATTTTTTGATGGAAGGGCTCGAATCCATCCTCGCGGCCGCTGCGGGCGGCATTTTGCCGGCGCTCGCGTGGCTCTGGTTTTGGCGGCGCGAGGACAGCAAAAATCCCGAGCCGCGGCGCCTGATCGCGCTCGCTTTCCTCGCCGGCATGGTCACGGTCGCGATCGTGATACCGGTCGAGAAATTCGTTGCTTCATATATCTCGCCGCTCAATGTGCCTTTTTTTATCTCAGGCGGCGCCACTACCCTCGTCTTTATCTCTTGGTCGGCGATCGAAGAGATATTCAAATTCCTCGCGGCGCGCTTCACGGTCCTCCGCCGCCGCGAAGACGACGAGCCGATCGATCCGGTCATTTATATGGTCACCGTCGCCCTCGGCTTCGCGGCGGCGGAAAATACGCTCTTTCTCCTCTCGCCGCTCTCCGGCGATACCGCGCTCCAGACCGTTATGACCGGCAACCTGCGCTTCGTCGGTGCAACGCTTTTGCATGTCCTCTCCTCCGCGGCGATCGGCGTTTTCCTCGGTATTTCCTT
>JAFAPB010000009.1 GCA_019247335.1 Candidatus Kaiserbacteria bacterium | reverse complement strand
AAGGATCGGTCCACGTCACCTTGCCTTTCTTCGCCGCGCATTTCGCTTCGTATTTTTTAAGCGCATCGCCGCCCGCTTTTTGCGCCGCATCTTTCTTCGCTTTGGTGCAATCGCCTGATGCTTTGTCCGATGGCGATCCGGACGACTCACTCACGCTTTCGTTCGCAGAGACGGGCTCTTTGCTCGTGACGCTCCCCGCAGGCGCATCGTACGCGCCTTGGCCGTGATTATCGGCGAAGATCTGTCGGACGCCGGAAACCGCAGCGGTTTGCGAATCGGAGAGGGAAGCGAAAACGCTCGTTTGCGAGACCCAAAAAACGTTGCCCGATACAAAAAGCAGTGCCAGAAAAACGTAGAGCATTTTGCTCCCGCGCATCCATATATTTTAGCAACGTACAGAGCCGTTTTATCGCGCTATACCCACTTTTTGTGCCTCATGAAGCGAAGCGGTTTTCGCGGATAAAAAGTGCGTCCCCGGCTAGCCGGGGACGGTCTCGGGCGTTCGGGAAAGCTTACCCGCACGCTGCAGGATCCAGGAAGCGCTGTAGATGCCGGGGCTGATAGTGCGGAGCGCAATGATCGACTCCGCGATCGCGACGGCACCTTCCGCGTATTCGCCAAGCCCGTTGACGCGCAGCTCCAGCTGGAAGATGCATCGATGGCCGTCATGCATCTCGACGACGTGATGCGAATGACGCTCGATGTGTTCAAGCGGGACGCCGAAGTCGACCTGCTGATCGACCGAGCGGATCTCTTCGATGACCGAGGTCGGCACGCCGAGCATTTCCGCGATCGCGTGCGCGAGGCCCGGCGGCGTGTCTTTCGTGAGCTGATGCGAGACAGTGATCTTCGTTCGTACGCCGCTCATGTGCGCTTGCGTCTTGTGCTGACCGATTCGCTCCATGCAACTGATGACACGGAGCGAGAGGCTCGGCGCGAGTACCAGGACGAAGTCCGAGACATGCTTCGGTTGCGACTCATTGAGGCCGCTTGCTGCGAAGATGAGCGGTGTGCCGGTCGCTTTGCACCACGCAAGCACGGCAATGAGAGATACGCGGCCGCCGACGTGGATCGCGACCGCATCGGGTTCGACGATAGCGGGCGGTTCCTTCCAGACCGAATGCGGTACGTTGTGAGCTTCACAAAAGGCAGCGGTTGCGCGGCCCATGGCGCCGCGGCCGACGATATACAGGTGCGGCATCTTTTCATCCTTGTTCTGTTGCTGCGAAGATAGTCTCCGAAGCATCGTCAAAAGTCAAAAGCGCCGCTAGACTGCCGCGCCTGCGGCGTTCATAATTTGCGGATGCGCTACGTCGACCTCTCGCACTCATTTCGGGACGACATGCCCGTCTATCCGGGTGATCCGCAGGCGCGCCTCGAGCGGATCGCGGATATTCCCGCGGTAGGGTACACGGACCATACGATCTCCTCAGGTGTCCATGTCGGCACGCACATGGATGGTCCCTTGCATATGATCGACGGCGGCAAGAAGCTGTCGGAGTTTCCGATCGAGACGTTTTTCGGCCGCGGCATGCTCGTGGATGCGCGCGGCAAAAAAGAAGTGACGGCAGATCTCGTGCCGCAGACTGTCGCGGTGGGCGATATCGTGCTCGTTTTGACCGGCTTCGGCGAGCGGTATGGCAGCAGTGAATATCTCAACGATCACCCGATCCTCGCCGAAGAGTTCGCGCGCGAGATTGTGAGGCGCGGCGTAAAGATCGTCGGTCTCGATTTCTTGAGCCCGGACAAGTCGCCGTTTCCCGTGCACAAAATTCTGCTCGGCGCCGATATTCTTATCATCGAGAACCTCACCAATCTGCAAGAACTACTCAACACCGCATTCGAGGTGATCGTCCTTCCCATCAAAATAGATGCGGATTCGGCCTTTTGCCGCGCGGTCGCGCGCATCGCGTAGGCGACGTATAGTTGAAGCAATGGAACGATTCGAGATCCACAATCGAGATGGCGCCCGGATTGTGGGTATATTGGATCTTCCGTCGCAGGCACAGGGACTCGTATTCGTCGCGCACGGGCTCGGCAGCTCGAAAAATTCGCCGCGCATCGCGCTTATCGCCGAGACATTTTTGGAGAAAGGTTTCGCAGTCGTACGATTTGACACGACCAACACCTTCGGCGAGAGCGATGGCGACTATCAGGATGCGACTGTCACGAATTATCTGCACGATCTCGAAGACGTGATCGCGTGGGCAAAGACACAGCCGTGGTACCACGAGCCGTTCGCGCTCGCCGGGAGCAGTCTCGGCGCGTTCACCACGCTGCTTTTCTCTGAAGCGCACCCAAAACTTGTCCGCGCGCTCGCTCCCGTCGCACCGGTCGTTTCGGGCGACTTGCGCGTCCAAGCGGCGGAGCGCCGTGATCCGGGAAGCATCGCAAAGTGGCGCGAGGCCGGCATTCGCGTTGAGCAAAACTCAAAGCGGCCCGGCGGCATCGAACGACTCAAATGGAACCACATCGAAGATTCGACGCAATACGACACGCGAACGGAGGCAGATCAACTCACGATGCCGGTCCTGCTTATTGTCGGTGACGCCGACGACATAACGCCGCAGGATCACGTGCGGCTTCTTTATGATGCGCTTCCCGAGGGCAATAAACGGCTGGAAGTTGTGCCAAGCATGGGGCATGGGTTCTCCGAAGAATTCTTCCCGCAGGTCAAAGCGACACTTTCGGAATGGATCGACTCCTGGCTATGAGCGGCTATCATGCGATTTTCGGCGCGG
>JAFAPB010000035.1 GCA_019247335.1 Candidatus Kaiserbacteria bacterium | reverse complement strand
TCGCGAAGGCTCCCCGCCGTGCGTTTAGCGTTCTGTTCAAGGTCGCGGCGCAGATTTACCGAATCGGCTTTGCAGCGCTGCCAGCCATCGAGGTATTCCTGACGCTCTTTTTTGACTTGCTCAAGTTCGTCTTTGAGTTTCTGCAGTTTCGCCTTTGCCGCGCCGGTCGCCCCCATTTCGTCCTCGGGTTCGAAATCAATATCTTCTCGCGCGGAATCTTTATTCATGGAGGCGAGTATAACAAATAAAAAAAAGCCCCGCTGGGGCTTCTTCTATCGCTTTGACCACTGCGGAGAGCGGCGGGCGCCTTTGAGGCAGAACTTCTTGCGCTCCTTGGCGCGCGGGTCGCGCTTCAAAAATCCTTTTACTTTCAAGTCTTTGCGCTGCTCGGGAACGAGCGAGACGATCGCGCGCGAGATGCCGTGGCGGACCGCCTCTGCCTGTGCCTTGTGGCCGCCGCCAGAGACCTTGGCGGTGACGGCGTACGAGACGCCGAGCGCCTGGATCGGCGCAAATGCGGTCTTTACCATCGCATCGAGCGGGAAATATTCTTCAGCATTCTTGCCGTTGACGATCATTGAGCTCGACTTCGCCTCTGTGATGCGGACGCGCGCTGTCGCCGTCTTACGGCGTCCGACTGCCTCCGTGTATTCCTTCGTCGCCATACAATTATGCGTTGACGGTTAAATTCTTAAGGCGCTGGTTACGCATCGTGTTGCGCGGGAGCATGCGCTCGACCGCACGGCGGATCGCCTCACCCGGCTTACGTGCTTCGAGCATTGCGAGCGTCTCCCGCTTCTGACCGCCGGGGAAACCCGAGTAGGTCGTGTAGACCTTTTGCTTGCGCTTCTTTTCGCGCGTGTAGAGCTTGGAGGCGTTGGTGACCGTCACCTTCACACCGCTCTGCTTGTTGGGCGTGTAATCGGCGCGCATCTTGCCCATAAGCGCTTTTGCAGCCTCGGAAGCGACGCGTCCGAGCGTCTTTCCTGCTGCATCAATAGTGTGATTCTTCTTATCCATACTTATTTGACGAATTCGATCCGCGCTTGTTCGCCGACGCGCGTACCCACGCGGCCAAGCCGAACGATGCGAGTGTAGCCGCCCGCGCGTCCTTTATAGCGCACCGCGAGGGTGTCATGCAATTTCTTGACGGCCTCGGGCGAGCCGAGGCGCATTGATACGTCGCGTCGCGACTGGATCGTGTTCTTCTTGCTGGAGGTCACAAGTCGCTCGACGAACGGACGAAGCTCTTTGGCTTTTGCCACCGTAGTCGTGATCCCCTCGTGCAATACGAGCGAGCGCGCGAGCGATTTGAGCAGTGCGTTGCGCTGATTCTTGCCGCGTCGGAGGGTTCGTTTGTTGCTGTGGTGGCGCATAGATTATTGCGAGCGGAGCGTGAGTCCGAGATTCGAAAGGGCACGTTTGATGTCTTGAAGCCCTTTCTGACCGAGGCCTTCGATCGCGAGGAGATCGTCTTCGCGCTTGCGAGCGAGTCCGCCGACAGTGCGGATCGAGGCATTGTCGAGCGCTTGCTCGACGCGCTGCGGAAGGTTGAGCTCCGTGATTCGGGTTTTCAGGATCTCGGCATCCATCTGCTGCGGCTTCTCCTCCTTGCCCATAAGATGCATATCCTGGATCATCGACTGCGGTGCCTCATCGGCGATCTCTTCCTTGAAACCGACCACCGCTTTGAGCTGATGGATCATGGTCTCGATCGAGCGCTCGAGCGCTTCGCGCGGGGCGATGGTGCCATCGGTCTCAATAAGAATGCGAAGGCGATTGAAATCCGTGCGGTCGCCGACGCGCATGTTCTCGACTTCATAGTTGGCGCGGCGGATCGGGCTGAAGATCGCATCGAGCGCGATCGTGCCGATCTCCACGCGCTCTTTCTGATGCTCTTCTTTCGGGATGTAGCCGAGGCCGCGCTCTGCACGAAGCTCAAGCTCGAAATTCGTCTTGCCCGTCACTTCCGCGATGTGCTGCTCGGGATTCAATATCTCCACCTGTCCGGGCAGCTTGAGATCGGCGGCGGTCACGATCTTCGGACCTTTTGCTTCGAGCGTGATCGTCTGGGGCTCGTCGGAGAGCAGCTTGAAGCGGATCTTGCGGATGTTGAGCAGGATCGTGACGACATCCTCTTTCACGCCTTCGATCGTCGAAAATTCGTGCGCAACGCTCGGGATCTTCACGTGCGTCACGGCCGCGCCCGGAAGCGAGGAGAGAATGATGCGGCGGAGCGAGTTGCCGAGCGTATAACCGTAGCCCGGATAGAGGCCGTCTATCTCATAGGTGCCGCTTCGCTCGGATTCCGAGACGATGCGGGGCTTCGACGGGAGTGCGATGTGATAATCAGACATATAAATAGACAGCTGCGGTTTATGCGATCAAAGGCGCTAGTAAATAAAAAGGCACAAAAAGTGGCCGCCAGTATACCACTATCTGCTGTAGAACTCAAACACCGTCGGGTAATCGAGCCCAGTCTCCACCGGCGTGAACTGCGGGAGTCCCGTGACCTCGGCCTGGAGCAGGTTCATGTCGACTGTGAGCCACTGCGGAGTAGCCCGCGAATCCTCGTTCTTGTCGGCAAGGCCGGCGTAGAGCGGACTCTTGCGGACGCCCTCACGGATGCCCACTTTGTCCCCTACCTTGAGCGAGAATGAGGGCTTCGTGATGCGGCGGCCATTGATCGTGATGTGTCCGTGCGAGACGGCCTGGCGAGCGGCACGGCGCGTCGGCGCGAGACCCGCACGGTAGACGACAGAATCCGCGCGGAGCTCGAGAGCGCGATGCAGCGCCTCGGAAGGATTCGCTTCAGCAAAGGCCTTTTCCGCATAGTTCGAAAGCTGCTTTTCCGAAAGCCCGTAGGTGTAGCGGACCTTTTGCTTCTCAAGAAGCTGACGACCGTAGTCGGAACCGCCGCGGCCGCGCGGCTTTTTCGTCGCGCGCGCTTCCGAGAGCGCGAATTTCTGCGTCTGCGTCTGCTCGAACACGGCATTGCCGAGACGTTTGGCGATCTTGTATTTGGATTTGACGGGAAGCATATGGATTAGACGCGGCGAGGCTTCGGCGCGCGCGGGCCGTTATGCGGTACCGGTGTGTCGTCCGCGATCCTGGTAATTTCAATGCCTTTACCGGCAAAACCGCGAAGCGCTGACTCACGTCCCGCGCCGACGCCGCGAATGACGACATCGACTTCCTTTACGCCGATGATCGATGCCTTGTCTCCGACGAGTTCGCCCACCTTGGCGGCGGCGAATGGCGTTCCCTTCTTCGCGCCCGAAAATCCGAGACTGCCCGAGGTCGACCAGGCGACCGCATTGCCCGATTTATCGGCAAGCAGGACCTTCGTATTGTTGTACGTCGCATGAATATGGAGCGTGCCGGCCGTCACGTTCTTCTTGGCGACACGCGCGAGCGAGCGGGACTTTAGTCCCTGATCGACGGTGCCTCCCGATTTTCGAATGATGCGTTTCTTTCCCATGGATAGTTACAAAAAATAATGACAAAAGAATACCGATTATGTCTTCTCAAGCTTGCGACGACCGCTCGTCATCGTCTTGCGAACGTTGCCGCGGACGGTACGGGAATTCGTCTTGGTGCGCTGGCCGCGCGCGGGGAGACGCTTCAGGTGGCGCGTCCCGCGGTAGGCCTTCACATCCTTCAGGCGACGGATATTGGCGGCGATCTCGCGCTTCAACTCCCCTTCCACGGTGAATTTCTCGATCGCTTCGCGAAGCGCCGTCTCTTCCGATGCCGAAAGGTCCTTGGGTTTCTTGCCCGCGTCGATCTTAAGGGATTCGAGCGTGAGCTTCGCGCGCGGACGGCCCACACCGTAAACAGCCGTGAGAGCGATCTCAAGGCGCTTTTCGTCCGGTATGGTAACTCCTGCGATACGCATGATGATTCAAATGAAAATTATCCCTGGCGCTGCTTATGGCGCGGATTCGTGCAGATGACCCACAGGCGTCCGCGGCGGCGCACCGTGCGGCAATGCATGCAGATCTTTTTGACCGAAGCTTTTACTTTCATAACGTCTGTGGCGGGTTACACCCGCCGAATGATCCTCGCTCTGCCGCCGTACGGATCAAGCTGCAGCTGCACCTTGTCGCCGACCAGCACTTTTATTCTGTGCAGACGCATCTTCCCGGCCAAGTACGCGAGGACGTTTTGGTCGTCGTTCAATTTCACTCGGAAGAGCGTGTTGGGAAGCGCCTCGTCGACGATCCCTTCAACAACTTCCGGTTCAGCCATATCTGCGCGGGCAAGAATAGCAGCTTAAAACCGCACCGTCAAGCCTTATTTTAGCGGGTCGACCACCTTCACCTTGATGGCGCCCGGATCCTTCGGAAAAAGGGTCGACCAGAAGGGCTCTATCCTCGCGTGAGCCTCCTGAATGCCGGTAAAACCGTTGACTATGGTCTGAAATGCACCCTGGTCCTTGCCGGCGAGGGCCTGTGCGAGTGCTGCCGCGTCCACATTCCATACGATAGTCGCCTTTCCAATGAGTCCGAACTGCAGCGGATCAGTGCCGAGGGCCGTCGAAGTAGCGACGAGGTGCGCGCCATATCCCTCGCCGGGTACGAGCCGGAGGGATGCATTCTCAGCATCAGACGAGACTGAAAGCGCGACGGCTCGCGCGAAATCGGGTGCCGAAAGGATCGGGATCGCGAGATGTGCTTTCTCATGGATACGCGCGCTGTTGCCGGATTCCTGCGTGTCTGGCTCATCCTCATACGCGATCTGGATCAGGTCCGGGAACACCACGGCTGTGTCGCTCGAGAGAGCTTTCGCCGCATCAATCGCTTTTGCTTGGAGGCGATTTCTGATCGCAGCAAGCGTGGCGTCGCGGTCCGCTTGTGCGACGCCCGGCCGGTCTCCGGAGAATCCGCCCGAGAACCCCTGCGGGGCCGCCGCGTAAATATTGGCATATGTGTCAGGCGATGATTTGAGACCCGGCACGGTCAATTTCGACACGGAACCGGAGTTGTACTGGTCTCCGGCAGCGTCGGCGATCACCGTCACTGTGATCTGTCCCGGACCGGAACTTGTTTTGCCCGGTACGAGAATGTCTGCGGGCGCGCGGAAAATGAGGCCGTCCGGCGTTGAGAAGCGCGTGTTCTTCACGAGCTTGAACAACGCGCTTTGGAAATTGTTGTACACCGTAACCTGACCGGATGCCTTGTCTTCTTCGTGTACCGTGCCGCTCGCCTGCACAATGTCGGAATCCTCCAGGTCCACATTCTGCACCGTGTATGCGAGCGTGCCCGTCGCCGCGGTCGCTGCAGGATACGCTGTATACACGCTCGAGTCGTCGAATACGACCTGATGCGTACGCGGCGTCACCGTAACGCGAGTGGAGCGCATCGCGAGAATGCCGAGCGCGGCAAGCGCGAGTACACAGACGGCTGCGAGCGCCCAAATCCACCGACGCGGCCTCCGTCGCATACGTGGAGCGGCAGCCGTCATCTGCCGGATCTCTTCCGGCGAACGACGCCGTCCCCTCGGATTAATATTGATATTTCGTATCGATCGATCGCCGGTCAGTGCGGCGTCGCCCTCTTCCGAATCGATCGGGGGCTCCGCTTTGTGGATCGGGATACGGCGCGGCGCATCGTCGGGCGGAATAATGTCTTGGAAATAATCTTTTGCCATGAGTACTCGGGAATTATACAGAAAACGCTTTCGTCAGTCGCGCCCTCTGCTTCGTTATGTGGATTGTTCTTCGATCGCGAGCGCGGCACAGCCGGCCGCGAGCGCGGCATCGTCGCTTTCGTCGGCGATCACGAACTGCGCGAAATCCGTGGCCTGCATCGATTCGACCGCGAACGGAAGCGACGTGCGGGTGAATTGCGTAAAATCGATGCGCGAGAAAAATCGCGTGAGCCACTCGATCATGTCGGGGTGCGCGACAAGAATCAGATCATGCGGCAGTTTCGCGCGCTGCGCGAGCGCCGCGAATTTCTCGCCGAACAACTTCACGAGGCCAGGTTCGGCTGCCGCGAGCGCCTTGTCGATCGCCTGCGATGCCTCGTCCTCTCCTGCGCCGCGAGCGATCATGCGCAGCCGGCTTGCGATCTCTTCCGGCGGACGCTTGCTCACCGCCGCGAGGACGTGCCCGAGTCCTTCGTCCATGCCCGCGCATTCATCCGCAATGCCGTCGCAAAAAAGCACGATGTCGGTACCGCCGACACCGCAATCGATCAGAAGCGCGTCGCGAATGCCCTTGCGCTTCCCGATCGCGACGGCACGCATGCGAGCGCTTGAGCGGATTTCGCTCTTGGCTGCAGGAAATGATTTCTCTGCCGCCCCGCGCACCGCTGCGAGCAATCCCTCCTCGGCGGAGGAGAAAAGTGATACGAGCTCAAGATCGTGCGCGTATTTCCCCTCGGGCGCATGCGTGAGATAACCGTTGAGCAATATTGAGACGACGGCGCTCTCGTAGGGCTTTTCGACGGCCGCTTTCGCGCGCGCCTCTTGTGCAAGCGCGGCGATCTCCGCATCGCGAATGAACGTCTCCTTCTCGAATGTCTTTCGCGCACGTGAAAGCGTCGACGAGGAATGCGGGAATCGAATCATGCAATACACCGACTGCACGGCGATACCCTTTCGCCGCTCGAGCGCGAGATCGTGGGCGCTTTTCGCCGCGGCCGCGATCTCTTCCGTAACGCGCGCAGCAGCCTGCTCGCCGGTACGCGGCTCCAGATTGAGCGCCGAGCGCGCCTCGGCGATCACGGTAGCAGGCGCTCCAGCGCGATGCGCGACGATCGCACACCCGACGTGCCCCGGATCGATATCAAAAATGGCGCTCACGCGCTCGCGTCCCAAATTGAGGATCGCCATACATGCAGTATAGCGCGCTCAATTACCGCTCGACGATGATCGCCTTGATGCGGCGAATACCGGAGGCAACTGCCTCTTCCTTTTGGATCTTAAACGTGCCGGCAAGGTCAGCGGTATTCTCGACGTGCGGGCCGCCGCAGAATTCGATCGAGAAGGCCTCGTCGAATCTCGCGTCTGCCGACGTCGCATTCTTCGGGCCGATCGAATAGACGGAGACCATGTCGGGATATTTCGCCCCGAACTCGTGCTCGGCACCGAGTTTTTCCGCTTCTTCTTTCGGCAATGTAGAGCGAATGACAGGCAGCGCTTCGGCGATCTTCTCATTGACGATCCGCTCCGCTTCGGCGATCTGGTCGGGGGTCATCTTCTGTCCGTAGGAAAAGTCGATGCGCAAACGCTCCTGTGTGATGTTGGACCCGCGCTGCTTTACCGAGGGACCGAGCACCTGCTGGAGCGCCTTGAGGAGCAGGTGATGCGCAGTATGGAGGCGCGTCGTCTTCTCCGAGGTATCCGCGAGACCGCCTTTGAATTTTTGCTCGGCTCCGGCACGTGAGAGATCGCTGTGCTTTTTCATCAGCTCCTTGAAGCCGTCGCGATCGACCGTGATGCCGCGCTCTTTGGCAAGTTCTTCCGTCATCTCAAAGGGAAAGCCATACGTCGTAAAAAGCATGTAGGCGTCTTCGCCGGAGATATTCGAGCTGGCGATCTTCTCGAACTCGCGCATGCCGTGATTGAGCGTACGCGCGAATTGCACTTCCTCTTTCCATATTTCCTTGGTGATCTCCTCATACGCTTCTTCCGTCGCGAGCTCGGGATAGGCACGCTTATATTTCTCAATAACAAGAATGGCGGCACGGACAAGCATACTGTCTTCCTGCTTATCCGCCGCGATGCCGAGTTTTTGCGCATGCTGCGACGCCCGGCGGATGAGTCGTCGCAAGATATAGCCGCGCTCGGTATTCGACGGGCGTACGCCATCGCCGAGCATCATCGTGGCGGCTCGCATGTGGTCTGCAACGATCCTGAATGAGCGTCGATACGCGTCATTCTCATATTTCTTGCCGCTGAACTCCTCTGCGAGGAGAATCACATCCCAAAAGACGTCTGTCTTGAAAACATCAGAGTCTCCGGCCGCAGCCGCGGCAATGCGCTCGAGCCCGCCGCCGAAATCCACGTTTTGTTTCGGCAAAAGCGCGAATGATCCATCACTTTGCTTCAAGTACTGCATGAAGACCGAGTTGCCGATCTCCATAAAGCGGCCGCAGTCGCAATTCGGATGGCATTCATCACCGAATCTCGGATCATGCGGCAAGCCAAAATCGTAGAAAACTTCGGAGTCCGGCCCACCCGGCTCCCCCGGCGGCATTTTTTCTGGTACGCCGGCGCGGCTCCACCAATTCTTCTTTGCCTCGTAGTAAAAAATGCGGCCACCCTGCATGCCCTTGGCGTAGCCGTCGGCTTCCGATCCGATCAGGACTTCCTGCGCGTCGATCCCCTTTTTATCAAAAAGCTCTTTCCAGATGCCGGCCGATTCCGCATCGCGCGGAATATTATTCTTTTCGTCACCGATGAAGACGGTCACGTAGAGACGGGTCGGATCGAGGCCGACGATCTCGGTCAAAAATTCAAAGAACCAGGGCAGCTGCTCTTTCTTGAAATAATCTCCGAGCGACCAGTTGCCGAGCATTTCGAAAAAAGTGGTATGACGGTTATCACCGACCTCCTCGATATCTTCCGCGCGGAAGCTTTTCTGGCTGTTGACGAGCCGATTGCCCTTCGGATGCGATTCGCCAAGCAGGTATGGCACCAAGGGCTGCATGCCGCTGCCGGTAAAAAGCGTCGTCGGATCATTCTGCGGCACGAGCGATGCCGACGGGATATGCGTGTGACCGCGCTCGGTATAAAACGCGATGAACTTGCTGCGGAGGTCGTTGATATTCATAGAGATGTAGCCGCTGCATTCACGAGATCGATGTTTTCATCCATCGAAAGCGGGTTGTAAAACTTTAGCATACGAAGTTCCAGCAGTGGCTTCCACTCCGCGGCTCGAGCGACCGCCTTCTCGTGCTCGTCAAAGAACTCTGTCGAAATCTCGCCGGAAATAGCTTCTGTGGCGAAGAACATAAGAAGCGTATGCAGCGGCTGATCACTCGTCGGATGAATGAAAAAATCACTCGCAACGCGAAGCAGCCTTCCTCGTCGGGCCGAAAGACCCGTTTCCTCATGGAATTCCCGCTCAAATGCTTCATCGAGCGTCTCCCCGCGCTCGATACCACCACCCGGAAAGTCCCAGCCGTCGCGGTAGCCGTGCAAGAGAACCTTGTCCTCACGGACACAGACGCCGTAGATACTCAACCGGAAGACGAGCTCAGACGCAGCAACTTCTTTCCAAACGTTATCCAAATTGCGGCAGCGAACGACGCGCTCTGATTTCATGAGCGAAACAATATCATCGAGTTTCCATCTTCGCGAACAGCGATATCAGAAACGCAAAATCGAACGCCCGGTCCTTGATCCACTCATAGCGGCCGCTCTTGCCGAAATGCCCGGCAACGGTCTCAGTCTTCAAAAGGATCGGCCCGGTGCCGGTCGAATGCTTTCGCAGGCGCGCTACCCATTTTGCGGCTTCCCAGTACGGGGTCCGAATGTCGTTCATATTCGCGCGGACTAGCAGCGGCGGGTAGACGGCGGCGTGCACGGCCTCGTACGGCGAATATTTCTTGAGATAGCGATACATATCGGGCTTCCGCGGATCGCCCGTCTCGTCGTAATGCAGTCGCGTGCCCCCGAGCGACTCATCAAAAGAAGAGGTCACGGTGTCAGCGGCCGGCACGTAGGCGATCGCGGCGCCGATGACATCAGGCCGCATATTGAGGACCGCGCCGACCATCATGCCGCCGGCGCTGCCGCCGAGCAGCACGAGCTTCTCACGCGAGGCGATGCGCTGTCTCACGAGATCGTCCGCGACTGCGATCACGTCTTCATAGGTGCGGTGTTTCGTCTTGAGCTTCGCATCCTCATGCCACTGCCAGCCCATCTCCCCGCCGCCGCGCGGATGCGCGAGCGCCATCACCCATCCGCGTTTGAGCAGCGAAAGCTTTGTGATCGAAAAGTACGGATCGGAACAAATGCCATAGGCACCATACGCTTCAAGCAGCGTCGGATTCTTACCATCATATTTCAAGCGCTTGGAATGAACGACAATAACGGGCACGCGTACCGAGCCGTTCTTGACCCACAGGCGCTTCGAGACGTAGCCGCGCGGATCCCAGCCGGGCACGCGCTGTTTTTTCCGGATCTTCGCAACGCCGCTGCGTATGTCGTAGTCGATGACCGTCTTCGGTGTGATGAAGGATTGATAGGTGTACCGAATGTTCGAAGAGGCGTATTCGAGCTCAGTCCACAGCAATATCGCATGCTCACCTTCCGCCATCGGCACTTTTTTGCCGTGCGCATCGCCCGCTCGGTGGATGTAAATTTCCTCGGAGCCCTTTTCCCGCAGCGTGATCGCAAAAAAGTCGCGATGCACCACGAGCCCGGTCAAGGCGCGCTTCGGATCATGCGGCATCCATGTCTCGAGCTTTTGCGGATTTTCTTCGCGCGCGCGGAGGATCTTGTAATTGACGGCCCGATCATTCGAAAGAAAGTAGAAATGATCGGCGTGGTGCTCAGGGAAATACTTCACTTTTCTTTTGCGTTTTGCGAAAAGTTTCCAGTCGGAGAGCGGTTGGTCCGCTTTGATGTAGCGAACCTCGGTCGCATCAAAATTCGCGGCGAGTAGAAAGATGTATTTGCGATCGCGGCTTTTATCCAGGCCGACATACCACTGCGGGTCCGACTCTTCGTACACAAGCGTGTCCTCTTCCGGATCACGCCCGAGCTCGTGCAAAAAAGCGCGGCGCGGCGGATGCGGATGCTCCTCCACCG